>JAJQAY010000003.1 GCA_021203515.1 Bacteroides sp.
AGACAAATATTGTCTTTACGGTACACACAAGATTAAAACAGACAATTCCGTTTTAAATTATGTAAATCAGCCACCATATGTACAGCGTGATAAAGTAGAGAACTTTTTATATGTAGGAAGACTTGTTGATGTTAAAAACCTAATATATTTGATTAATGTTTTTAATAAACTCCCTAGTTTGACATTGCGAATTGTAGGTTTTGGACCATTAGAAGGTAGGTTAAAGCATTTAGCTAAAAGTAATATAATATTTGAAGGAGCAGTAAACAATGATAAGCTTTCGTCTTATTATCAGCAAAATGATGTTTTTATATTACCTTCATATTCAGAGCCGTGGGGATTAGTTGTGGAGGAAGCACTTAATAATGGTATGCCGGTAATTGTTAGCAATCGTGTAGGCTGTAATAGAGATTTGGTGACTTCAGAAAGAGGCCTTGTTTTTGATATAAATGAATATAATTCGTTGGAGAATGCAATTAATAGAATTACAGAAATAGATTTTTATAATCACTTAAGGAAAAATATATCTAAAATGAATTTTGGGGATAGAACTGCAAAGCAAGTGAATTTATACATATAATACGCTTTTCTTTTGAACTTCTTGATTAATACTCATTAATGAATAAGATTATTCAAATAAATGTGACAGCTAATTGGGGGTCTACAGGTCGTATTGCAGAAGAAATAGGGCAAATGATAATAGATGATGGTGGGGAAAGCTATATCGCTTATGGACGTCAATTATGTATCAACAGTGCTTCAGAACTCATACGAATAGGAACTGATTGGGATATTAAGTTACATGTTTTAGAGTCTCGATTGTTTGATAAACATGGATTGGCTTCTAATCGCTCTACTCATATCCTGATTGAAAAGATAAAGAGAATAAATCCTGATATTATTCATTTGCACAACATTCATGGATATTATTTGAACTATAAAATATTATTTAATTATTTTATAGATGCTAATATTCCTGTTGTATGGGCATTACATGATTGTTGGGCATTTACAGGACATTGTTCCTATTTTTCTTTTGCAAAATGTGAACGGTGGAAATCAGGTTGTTACAATTGTCCTCAAAAAAGGACATATCCATCATCGATATTCTTAGATCGTTCACAAAAAAAACTATTACGATAAAATAGCATCTTTTTTATCTGTTAAAAACATGACATTAGTACCTGTTTCTAAATGGCTTGCTGATAAACTCTCAAAATCATTTTTACAGTATTATCCTATTAAAGTTATTCATAATGGGATTGATATTAATCTTTTTTCTCCTTCCAAAGTTGTAAAGTCAAAATATGGTATAGATAATAAATTTGTAGTATTAGGTGTTGCTAATATTTGGGTACAAAGAAAAGGATTAGACGATTTTATAAAGTTAAGCTCTTTGTTACAAAAAGATGAGATTATTATGCTTGTGGGTTTATCGGCTCAACAGATAAAAAGATTGCCTAATAATATTATTGGCATCCAAAGAACTAAGAGTATTAGTGAATTGGCTGAACTTTATTCCTTGGCAGATGTATTTTTTTAATCCCACATGGGAGGATAATTTTCCTACAACAAATTTAGAAGCTTTGGCTTGTGGAATTCCTGTTATTACCTATAATACAGGTGGTAGTATTGAAGCTATTGATGATTATACTGGAGTAATTGTAGAACAAGGGAATATAGAGGAAAGTCTTGTAGCTATTCGTCAGATGAAATGCATGGGTAAATCTTTTTATTCAGAAAAATGTCGTAAACGAGTTGTTGACTATTTTGAAAAGAAAGAACGCTATTCTGAATATCTTCAATTATATAAAAACATCTTAAGTAAAAAATAAATCATGTCTATTTTTAAAGACAAAATTCTTTTAATTACCGGTGGAGCAGGTTTCTTTGGTAATGCTGTTTTGCATCGTTTTCTTGATTCTGATATCAAGGAAATCCGTATATTTAGTCGTGATGAGAAGAAGCAGGATGACATGCGTCATCATTTGCAGAATCCCAAAGTGAAATTTTATATCGGTGACGTTCGTGACAAACGTTCTGTAGACGGTGTGATGAATGGAGTGGATTATATCTTTCATGCCGCCGCTTTGAAACAAGTCCCTTCCTGTGAGTTTTTTCCTACCCAGGCCGTTCGAACGAATGTGCTCGGTACTGAAAATGTCCTTGATTCCGCCATCCAGCATGGTGTTAAGAACGTAGTGGTGCTTTCTACCGATAAGGCTGCCTATCCTATCAATGCGATGGGTATCAGCAAGGCCATGATGGAAAAAGTTGCTATCGCCAAAGGACGTCAGTTATGCGCAAGCGGTGCTACCACCATTTGCTGTACACGTTATGGCAATGTAATGGCCAGCCGTGGCTCTGTAATTCCCCTTTGGGTGGAACAGATGAAAGATGGTAATTCCATTACCATCACCGACCCTAACATGACCCGTTTCATGATGACTCTGGATGATGCTGTTGATTTGGTGCTATATGCTTTCCAACACGGTTCAAACGGTGACTTGTTTGTTCAGAAAGCTCCCGCCGCTACACTGGATGTCCTGGCAGATGCCTTGAAAGACCTTTATCACAGCAATGCCGAAGTGAAGGTAATCGGTACCCGCCACGGTGAAAAGCTCTATGAGACTTTGGTTACCCGTGAAGAAATGGCTAAGGCTATTGACGTGGGTGACTATTACCGTATCCCTTGCGATACACGTGATTTGAATTATGGCAAGTTCTTCGTCGAGGGAAATGAGGAAGTGTCCAAAATAGAGGATTATCACGCCCATAGCACTCGTCGCCTGGATGTGGAAGGCATGAAGCAACTCCTGCTGAAGCTTTCCTTTATTCGTGAAGACCTCAATCTTTCTCTCTAAAGTTTTCATCCCCATTAATCGGAAAATCTTATCATGAATATTCTAGTAACCGGTGCCCGAGGGTTTATCGGTCGAAATCTTATATCCCAACTGCGTAATATCCGTGAGGGAAAAGTGAAGACTTATGCCGTTTCTTCTGACCTGAACGTGTTTGAGTATGATGTAGACAGCAATTTTGCTGATTTGGATGCTTATTGTAAGCAGGCGGGCTTCGTCTTCAATCTGGCGGGTGTAAACCGTCCGAAAGACCTGACTGAATTTATGAAAGGCAATTTCGGCTTTTCCACTACATTGCTGGATACCCTGAAGAAACATGGAAATTCCTGTCCGGTGATGATATCTTCTTCCACGCAGGCGGTTTTGGACAATCCTTACGGTGAGTCTAAACGGGCAGGGGAGCAGTTGATGTTTGAATACGCAAGGGAGACCGGGGCAAAAGTATTGGTGTACCGCTATCCGAATGTCTTCGGTAAATGGTGCCGTCCGAACTACAATAGCGCTGTGGCTACTTTTTGCAATAATATAGCCCATAGCCTTCCTATCCAGGTGAACGACCCCGATGTAGTGATGAACCTGGTGTATATTGACGACGTGGTGGATGAACTGATAGCCGCCTTGTCCGGACAGGAGAACCGACAGGGAGATTATTGTGCCGTTCCAACGGTACATACAGTCACTTTGGGTAAGATTGTCGATTTGCTTTATTCCTTTAAAGAAAGCCGGAATAACCTGAGTGTACCCTATCTTGCGGATGCTTTCACCAAGAAGCTTTACTCCACTTATCTTTCCTATCTGCCGGGGGAAGAATTTGGTTATCCCTTAAAGATGAATGTGGATGAGCGTGGTAGTTTTACTGAAATAATCCGTACTCCCGATAGAGGCCAGTTTTCCGTGAACATATCCAAACCTCACATCACCAAAGGTAATCATTGGCACCATACGAAAAAATGAGAAATTCGTTGTGGTTAGCGGTAGGGGAGTCATCCGATTTCGTAATATGAATGACCCCGCTGCGGAAGCAATTGAATATTTCGTGTCGGGCGAGAAGATGGAAGTGATAGATATTCCTACGGGCTATATGCATAATATCGAGAATTTGGGCGATACGGATATGGTGACTTTCATGTGGTGCAACGAATGCTTTGACCCGCAACGGCCGGATACTTATTTTGAAAGAGTTTAAAGACGTAAGAACAAATGAACCAAAAGAACAAAATTTCAGATGGAGATAAAGTTGGATTATTCGGCTGTTAAGTTTCAGGAAAACGGTAAACTGAAACTTTTGATCATAGTGGGGACACGCCCTGAGATTATACGCCTTGCAGCAGTAATCAATAAGTGTCGTAAATACTTTGATTGTATTTTAGCCCATACCGGTCAGAATTATGATTATAACCTGAACGGCATTTTCTTTCATGATTTGAAACTGAAAGAACCGGAGGTGTATATGGATGCCGTAGGCGATGATTTGGGTGCCACGATGGGTAATATAATCAATGCCAGTTATAAGTTGATGGTACAATTAAAACCCGATGCCGTGCTGGTGTTGGGTGATACCAACTCCTGTCTCAGTGTCATAGGGGCCAAGCGCCTCCATATTCCCATCTTCCACATGGAGGCCGGCAACCGTTGCTTTGACGAGTGCCTGCCGGAAGAGACCAACCGTCGTATTGTGGATATAATTTCCGACATGAATCTCTGTTATTCGGAACATGCAAGAAGATATCTGAATGCTTCGGGTGTGGCCAAAGATCGTACTTATGTTACGGGTTCGCCGATGGCAGAGGTACTGCATGAAAATTTGCCGGATATAGAGGCTTCGGACATCCATAAACGATTGAATTTGCAGAAAGGTGGATACATCCTGCTTTCCGCCCACCGTGAGGAAAACATAGATACGGAACGGGATTTTCTTTCTCTTTTTTCTGCCGTCAATGCAATGGCTGAGAAATATGATATGCCTGTTCTTTACAGTTGCCATCCACGCAGCAGGAAACGTTTGGAAACCAGCGGCTTCAAACTTGACGAGCGTGTAATTCAGCATGAGCCGCTTGGTTTTCATGATTATAACTGTCTTCAGATGAATGCCTACGCCGTTGTGAGTGATAGTGGGACGCTGCCTGAAGAGAGTTCCTTCTTCACTTCTGTAGGCCATCCTTTCCCGGCCGTTTGTATCCGTACGAGCACGGAACGTCCCGAGGCATTGGACAAGGGAGTTTTCGTATTGGCCGGGATTGATGAAAGATCATTGTTACAGGCGGTGGATACAGCCGTTGAAATGAATAATAACGGGGATTATGGTATTCCTGTCCCCACTTATATGGATGAAAATGTGTCGACAAAAGTGGTGAAGTTGATACAGAGCTATACGGGGGTGGTGAACAAGATGGTTTGGAGAAAGCCTTGATATGATAAGGATGAATATTCTGTTTTTGACATTAAGCCGTATTTCAGATATTTCGGAACGGGGTATTTATACCGACTTGATGCGTGAGTTTATCCGTAATGGGCATTCCGTATATATTGTAGTGCCTGCTGAACGGCGTTTCCATCAACCTGCTGGAGTGATGGAAAACAGTGGCGCTAAAATCCTGAAGGTAAAGACTCTCGATATACAGAAAGCTAACCTGATAGAAAAAGGCATCGGGACATTGTTGCTAGAATATCAGTATCAGCAGGCTATAGAAAGATTTTGGAAAGATGTAAGGTTTGACTTGATTTTATATTCCACTCCTCCGATAACTTTCAATAAAGTAATAGCCTCGTTGAAAACACGTTATGGAGCAAAGACCTATCTGTTGCTGAAAGATATATTTCCTCAGAATGCAGTTGATTTAGGGATGTTTTCTAAGAAGAGCCTTTTCTATAAACTGTTTCGTAGAAAAGAAGAGAAGCTTTACGAGTTGTCTGACTATATCGGATGTGTGTCTCCTGCCAATGTGGAATATGTATTGAAACATAATCCTTCCCTTAATCCTGATAAAGTGGAAATTTGCCCTAACAGTATGGAATTGAGGAATGATGATGAATTTCTGATAGATAGGGAGGCTCTGCTGGATAAACTGAATATTCCAATCAATAAATGCCTGTTCGTATATGGGGGGGGTTTAGGACGCCCGCAAGGAATTGATTTTTTGATAGATGTGATTGCTGCCAATGAGAAGAGGGAGGATACTTATTTCGTTATTGTCGGTAATGGTACTGAATACGGTAGGATGGAACAGTGGTTTGAAATGAATTCTCCACATAACGCTTGTCTATTGGATTCGCTTCCGAAAATAGAGTATGATAATTTGGTGAGAGTATGTGATATCGGTCTGATTTTCTTGGACAGACGCTTTACAATACCCAATTATCCGTCTCGTTTACTCTCATATCTGGAAAATAGGATGCCGGTATTGATGGCTACTGATGTTAGCACGGATATTGGGCGCATTGCCGAAACGAATGGGTATGGAATGTGGACGGAGAGTGGAAATCTGGATAGTTTTATGGAAATGGTTGATAGGTTAGCCACTGATAAGAGCTTGATGAGAGCAATGGGAGAAAGCGGCTATTCCTATTTGTGTACAAACTATACGGTACAAAGCGGCTACCAGATAATAATGAGGCATTTTGAGTAATATGTATAAAAACTTTTTTAAACGGCTGATAGATTTTATTCTTGTATTTGGTGTATTGTTTGTTATCTGGCCTATATTCCTTCTTATTGCTTTGTGGCTGCATTTTGCTAATAAGGGAGCAGGTGTTTTCTTTCTACAAGAACGTCCCGGTAAGAATGGTAAAATATTCAAAGTAATCAAGTTCAAAACAATGACTGACGAACGGGATACGTACGGTAATCTATTACCGGATGTCAACCGATTAACTAAAATAGGACGTTTTGTCCGTTCTGCTTCGATAGATGAGCTTCCGCAACTGATAAATGTATTGAAAGGAGATATGTCTTTGATAGGACCACGGCCTTTGCTACCTCAATATCTTCCTTTATATAGTAGAGAACAGGCGCGTCGTCACGAAGTACGTCCGGGTATTACCGGTTGGGCTCAGGTTAACGGTCGTAATGCAATCAGTTGGACGAAGAAGTTTGAACTGGATGTTTGGTATGTAGACCATTGCTCTTTTTTACTCGACTTGAGAATTGTTTTTATGACAATAAAGAAGGTATTTGTACGGGAAGGTATCAGTTCTGAAACTTCGGCGACAATGGAATACTTTACAGGTAATAATTGAATCGATGAAAAATATATTGATAACTTCTGCAGGGAAGAGGGTCGTACTTGTAGAATTCTTTAAAAAGACTATAAAATCCTTTGATAATGAAGTCATGGTGTACACAACAGATATGAATCCTCTGTTAGCACCAGCCGGAGTAATTTCAGATAAATGTTTTGAGGTACCAAGAGTAACTGCTCCGGAGTATATATCAATCTTATTATCAATTTGTATCAATAACAATATTGGGATGGTGATTCCAACGATTGATACCGAGCTTTTGATATTATCAGAGAATAAAGGCATGTTTTACGATAAGGGTATCTCTCTTATCGTCTCAGATTTTTCTTTTATTCAGCTTTGTAGGGACAAGCGTAAAACTGGAAATTTATTTCAAGAGTTAGGGATTCGCATTCCTAAGCCTATTGATAAGCACAATCTGACGTTTCCTTTGTTTGCCAAGCCCTATGATGGCTCTTTATCCAAAGACCTTTTTGTAGTAAAGGCCGCTGATGAACTGACTCCTGAAATAATGCATCATCCTAAACTGATTTTTATGGAGTATATTGATAAGGCTGAATATAAGGAGTTCACTGTAGACATGTATTATGGGAAAGATTATTATGTAAAATCTATAGTACCGCGAGAAGGGGTAGAGATACGAGCCGGAGAAATAAATAAGGGATATACTCGAAAGAATTTTCTAGTAGAATTTCTAAAAGAACGCATGAGCTATCTACCGGGTGTCATAGGATGTATTTGCATTCAATTGTTTTATAGGGAAAGTGATGATGACGTGGTTGGTATTGAAATAAATCCCCGTTTTGGTGGTGGCTATCCCTTGTCTTATTATGCTAAAGCCGATTTTCCTAAATATTTGATACAAGAGTATTTTAAAAATAAAAAAAATCTGCTATTCTGAAGAGTGGCTGGATAATACCTTAATGCTACGCTATGATTCGGAAATAGTTGTTCATGAAAAGGAAAATAATCATTTTTGATTTAGACGATATTCTCTATAAAGAGATCGATTTCTTGCGATCTGCTTACCGGGAAATAGCATTATGGCTTGAAAGGTCATATGGGAAAAAGAATGTTTATGATTATATGCTATCTTGTTATGAGCAAGGCTTAAATGTTTTTTTCATGTGTAAATAGTGCATACGCATTGGAAATTCCTTTAGAAGTTTATTTGTATAAATATAGAATGCACTTTCCTATTATATCTCTATCAGAGGGAGTTGAAAACTCATTGAAGAAAATGCGTCAGGCTGGCTTTATTCTCGGGATTGTTACAGATGGGAGAAATATTACCCAATCAAATAAAATAAAAGCATTGGGATTGGAGCAGTATATTTCTTGGGAAGATTGTATCATTCAGAGACTTTTGGTTATTCCAAGCCATCTTTAGAGGCATTTTTATATTTTCAACATAAATATGGGAATGGAGATTTTTATTATATAGGTGATAATGTGATGAAGGATTTTATAGCTCCCAATAAATTGGGTTGGATAACTATTTGTTTACATGATGATGGATGAAATATCCATAAACAGGTATTAGTGACAGATGAAATGAAACCTCAATATGAGATTGTTAGCTTTGCCGACCTAAGCAGGCTGATGGGAGAGTATTCATAAAACTCTCTCTTCTTTATTTCTGTTTTATGAAGAGAACGAATCATTTAAGATAATCATATATTTTATGGATAAACGAATTTATCTTTGCCTTGCTCACATGAGTG
>JAJQAY010000102.1 GCA_021203515.1 Bacteroides sp.
ACAAATATTGTCTTTACGGTACACACAAGATTAAAACAGACAATTCCGATTTTTTATTATTCGCAGCTTTGATGTGTATTTGTGGCAACTTCTTTCTGAGAATTATTGCAGGAAATGAATATCACACAACCTATATTATGTATTTGGTATTGGGTGTGAATGCCTTATTTTTTATGTTGTTTAACGCTGCAACCATTATTCCTAAGGCATATAATCGAATAACACTATTGGTTTTTGTTAGTCTGTTATCATGTGCTTTAATAACTCCAATTTCTAATTTTTTATTATCAATATTAGGAATATACGGATTGCCAATAGCGACTTCGATATTGTGGATATTATTATATATAGTTATGCATCTACAATCAATAAGTATTATAAAGAGAGGATAGCTTAAGCATGTTTATTGATAGATCTTCCAATGCGGTTACTAATAGAGCAAATATACTAATTATTGCTATTTTTTATATACTTCTTTTAGTAGATAGTTTTAATGGTTATTGTTTAGACAAAGGTATATCATTTCCGATATCTCAGGCTTTGAAAATTCAACTATTGTTATTGATGTCTTTTCAAATGCTCCAACAAATTGGTAGTAGAATTATATTATGGAGTATTCTATTTTGCTCTGCTATTCTTATATTGTTTTTTTCTTTTAGAGTAAGTTTTTTGTATTCTCAGACTTTTACACATTTATTTAAATTCTTACTAATACTATGTAGTTATTTCTATTTCAAAAATCTGATATATTCTAATCCACAGTTAAGATATAGGCAAATTATTAGAATTCTGAAAGTAAATACTTACGTACTTGTAATAAATATATTGCTTGCATTGGTAGGACTAGGTACTAAATCTTATTCTGATATTGGTAGTAAAGGGTATTTTTTTATGCAGCAAATGAATTATCGGGATTATTGTTGCTTTTTGTCCTTGTACTCTATATTATATAGGTCAAAAATATACTCTTTCATCAATTAAGTATTATGCATTAATTGGTGTTTTTTTATTGGTTGTATTGTTGTTGGGTACCAAATCTTCTATTATAAGTTATGTTATATCATCTTTTGTTGTTTCTAGATTATTGATGAGCAATAAGAAATCCTATTTGAAATTGTATTTGTTTGGTCTTATAATAGCTGTTATTATAATTTTATTGGGCTACAGATTGTTGGATTCTTTGGGCTTTTGGGAAAGATGGGCTTTTTTTATGATAAGGGAGGTATATTATTACTGTTTTTATCAGGAAGAGAAGAGTATTGGTTGGAAGAGAAGAGTGATTTATTAGAGGGAGGAATCGGTAATATTATTATGGGGTTGGGAGAAGCACGTACTGTGGAGATGGATATTTTTGATACATTTTTAAATTATGGTGTAATTGGAATTGCAGTCATTTACTCTTTCTTTTTTTATTTATTATATAGAGCTTATCAGAATAGAAACCAAAATAGCTGGGCAAAGGTTGTTCTATTTATTGATGTGATGTTAATAATAGCATCTTCTCTTTCTGGCCATATTGTTTTTTCGGGGATGGCGGGTCCCTTTATTGCATTGGTGAATGTATTAGTTTTAATTCCTAATAAATATATATCGTGAAGATTTTTTTAGTATCTAATTTATATCCTTCTAAAGAATTCCCGAATTTTGGGACTTTCGTTGCAGGCTTTGCTGATGCAATGCAAAAGAGAGGTGGAGAGATTGTATATAAGGCTGTTATTGATAGAAAGTATACAAATAAATTAAGACTTTTATTTGCATATATTCGTTTGTATACAAATATCTTGTTTGGGGGGATTGTTAAAGCAATATGATGTGATATACGTGCATTATATTGCGCATACAGCTCTTCCTGTTTACATACTTTCTCTCTTCAAACGGAAGCCTATAATTTTAAATGTTCATGGAGACGATATTTTGCCACGTACAAAATTGGTGGAGTATATGCAATATATAATAAAATGTTTATTATCCAAAGTGTCTTTAGTGGTTGCTCCTTCTCTTTTTTTAAGGATGTTTTTCTGAGTAAATTTTTATTTGATGAAAAGAAAGTTTATGTATATCCATTAGGTGGAATTGATAGAACTGTTTTTAAAAAGAATGCTATAGAAAAAAAGACTTAGGATTTGACAATGATGATATAGTATTGGGCTTTGTTTCTCGGATTGTGAAAGGGAAAGGTTGGCGTTTGTTTATTGATATTATCATGAATATTATGACTAGAAAAAAAATGTAAAAGGTCTGATGATTGGTAATGGCGAAGAAGTGGAGGAGCTGAGATTATATTTGCAATCAAATAACTTGCAAGAAAATATTCACTTTATTGAGAATGTTAATCATACAGAACTCAATGATTATTATTCCGTAATGGATATTTTCATTTTCCCAACGCAATTGTCTGAAAGTTTGGGATTAGTGGGATTGGAGGCTATGTCTTGCGGTACGCCTGTTATAGCTTCAGATATAGGTGGAATAAAAACTTATATGAAAGATGGATATAATGGCTATCTGTTTCCACCGGGCAATAAAAACATTTTAGTATCTAAGATTGAGAAGTTTTTGAATTTATCAGTAATAGAGAAAGAAGTAATGAAGAAGAACTGTATACTAACTGTTGAAAAATATGAATCAAATAATGTAGCTCAAAAGTTGTATTTAAAATTGTTGTCATTATGAAAAGAGTTCTTTTTATATCTAGCTCTGGTGGTCATTTAGCAGAATTGTTACAAATGAAAGAACTATTTAAATACTACCAATCTTATTTAGTAACGGAAAGAGATTCTTCGACTAAAAAGATAAATTGTAATGATGCAAAAAGGTATTTTCTATTGCTAGCTCGTAGAGAAAATATATTCTTTTTTATTTTAAAAAATTTGGTAAATATAGTGTTAAGCGCTTATTTATTTCTCCGTATAATACCGGACGTGGTAGTTTCTACAGGTGCGAATACAGCAGTACCCATCTGCTATATAGCAAAGGCTTTTGGTAAAAAAAAATTATTTTTATAGAAACATATGCATCTTCAAAGAAAAAAACTCTTTCAGGAACATTAATTTATCCCATAGCAAATACTTTTTTCGTACAATGGGAAAGTATGTTAAAATTATATCCAAAAGCTATTTATAAAGGAGCTTTATATTAATATGGTATTTGTCACAGTTGGTACTCAAACGTTGGGATTTGAACGTTTATTAAAGGAAGTTCAGCATTTAGTAAATAAGGGAATTATTAATGATAATGTTGAAATCCAAATAGGATTTACAAAATTTCACCCTTCTACTCCTCAAATAACATGTTCTAGTTTTTTATCTCAAGAAGAGATGAATTTGAAAATTGAAAAAGCTGAATATATTATTACTCATGGTGGTGTAGGTTGTATCTTGGGAGCATTGAATTATCAGAAAAAAATTATTGCAGTGCCTCGATTAAAAGAATTTGGAGAACACATAAATAATCACCAATTAGATATAATTGAGAATTTCTCTAATAGTGGCTTTTTATTGCCAGTATATAATATAAAAGAGCTAGAATTAGTTGTGGAAAAAATTCATGATTTTACTCCTAATAAGTACGTAGGAACCCATGCGGAATTAATAGCGGAAATAAAAAAAAATAAAATAGATTTATAATAATTCTGAATATGAAGAAGTAGCACTTATCACCGGTATTACCGGTCAAGACGGCTCGTTCCTTGCCGAATTTCTGTTAGAAAAAGGATATGAAGTACATGGTACTATTCGTCGTTCTTCAGTAGATTATCGTGAACGTATTGCACATCTTGAAGGTACACCACATTTTCATTTGCATTATGCTGATCTTGGAGATTCGATGTCGATTATGCAGATAGTTAGCATAGTACGTCCGAGCGAGATATACAACCTTGCTGCCCAAAGTCACGTTCAAGTGAGTTTCGATTCTCCCGAATTTACGGCAGATGTTGATGCGACTGGTGTACTCCGCATTCTTGAAGCAGTACGTCTTAGTGGGCTGAAAGAGACTTGCCGTATTTATCAGGCTTCAATATCTGAACTTTATGGAAAAGTAGAGGAAGTCCCTCAGAATGAAAGAACTCCGTTTCATCCTCATTCTCCTTACGCAGTGGCAAAGCTTTATGGCTTTTGGATTGTGAAAGAGTATCGTGAGGCTTACGGAATGTTCTGTTGCTCAGGAATATTATTTAATCATGAGTCGGAACGTAGAGGTGAGACATTTGTTACACGAAAAATAACTCTTGCTGCTGCACGTATTGCTCAAGGCAAGCAGGAGAAACCTTATCTTGGTAATCTCAGTTCTCTTCGTGACTGGGGTTACGCCAAAGATTATATTGAGTGTATGTGGCTTATTTTGCAGAATGACAAGCCTGAAGATTTCGTGGTTGCTACCGGCGAGCAACATTCGGTCCGTGAATTTTGTGAATTGGCTTTCCGTCGTGTAGGAATTGAATTACATTGGGAAGGCGAAGGAAAAGATGAGAAGGGAGTTGATGCAAAAAGCGGAAAGATTCTTATAGAGGTTTCTCCTGATTTTTATCGTCCTACTGATGTTGTGAATTTGTGGGGAGACCCAACTAAGGCCAAGCAAGAACTTGGTTGGAATCCGACAAAGAAAACTACGTTTGAACAACTTGTCAATCTTATGGTTGACGCCGATATGGCTAAGGTAGCAGTGGAACGTGCAGGAGAGCATGTTCGTACAAATTTGACTGAGTATCTTGAGAAAGGAATTGTAAAATGATGCAACAAGATGCCAAGATTTATGTGGCAGGTCATCGTGGAATGGTTGGTTCAGCCATAGTGCGTGAACTTAAACGACAGGGATATAACAATATCATTATTCGTACTCACGCAGAACTTGATCTACTCAATCAGCAGGCTGTCAATGATTTTTTCACAACTGAACGACCTGAATATGTGTTTCTTGCTGCTGCAAAGGTCGGTGGTATTGAGGCCAATTCATCAGCGTTAGCCGATTTCATGTACGAGAATATGATGCTTGAGATGAATGCTATTCATGCCGCTTGGCAATATGGGTGTCGTAAGCTAGAATTTCTCGGTTCTTCGTGTATCTATCCCCGTATGGCACCGCAGCCGATACCTGAAAATTGTTTGCTTACATCGGGACTCGAAAAAAACTAACGAAGCCTATGCGCTTGCTAAAATTTCTGGGTTGAAATATTGCGAATTTCTCAATCGTCAATATGGTACTGACTACATCAGTGTAATGCCGACAAATCTCTACGGTCCGAATGATAACTATCATCCTACACATAGTCATGTATTGCCTGCACTTATCCGTCGCTTTCATGAAGCCAAGGAGGAAAACTTGTTGGAAGTCATGTGTTGGGGAGACGGTTCTCCGCTTCGCGAGTTTCTCTATGTTGACGATCTCGCAAGCTTGTGTGTGTTTTTGATGAACAACTATAGTGGCAACGAGGTGATTAACGCTGGTACGGGTAAAGAACTAACTATAAAAGAACTTGCTGAGTTAGTCGCGTTGACCGTAGGTTATAAGGGGCGTATTATGTGGGATACATCCAAGCCTAACGGTACTCCACGTAAGCTCCTTGATGTATCTAAGGCTACTCGGCTCGGCTGGACTTACAGTACAGAACTTCCTGATGGTATTCGTTTTGCTTATGCTGATTTCCTCTCAAATCCGACAAGAATCGAACGCTAATAGAGGATAATAATGTGTGGAAATTATAAATTCATTGATACCTGCAGAATTGTCAGTTATATTAAGTCTTTTTCCAATCAAATTAGGGTAGAAGATATAATACTGTACTCTGGTGCCGACAAATTATGTGTATATCCTGCCCTTTTCGAATTGGAGCAAAGTGGCTTTCTTGAAGTAGTGGAGAGAGAAGAACTGGGTGCACCATCTGTGGTTCGTATAAAAAAGACTTAGTGATAAACGACAGATAACAGCGGTTATTATGTTTTAGGCGGCAGCCGGGATTGCTTGATTGAGCGATTCCGGCTGCTTTATTTTAGGGTAGGGGATTTGAAGGGTGTTGAAAAAATGAGTGGTCCCTTTTCAATTCTTCTATGCCATTATATGTCTCCGTCTAAAAATAGTGATTACATTACAATCACTTTTCGCACAGAAATTTGTACTTTTGCAGTCCGTTTAGTGAATTGATTGAAAACTTTAAAAACGAAATAGAATGGTAGTAGAATTGAAAGACCTGACCAAACGTAGTGAGAACTATTCTCAATGGTATAACGAGTTGGTGGTGAAGGCTGATTTGGCAGAACAGTCGGCTGTGCGTGGATGTATGGTTATCAAGCCTTATGGATACGCTATCTGGGAGAAGATGCAACGTCAGTTGGACGATATGTTCAAGGAAACAGGACATGTGAATGCGTATTTCCCGT
This sequence comes from Bacteroides sp., assembly GCA_021203515.1. Classification (GTDB taxonomy): domain Bacteria; phylum Bacteroidota; class Bacteroidia; order Bacteroidales; family Bacteroidaceae; genus Bacteroides. The sequence continues at coordinate 6,375 of JAJQAY010000102.1, forward strand.
TACTTATTCCGAAATCATTCCTTAGCCGCGAAGCGGAACATGTGGAAGGTTTTGCCAAAGAATGTGCAGTTGTGACGCACTATCGTTTGAAGAATGACCCGAATGGTGGCGGTGTAGTGGTGGACCCTGCTGCAAAACTGGAAGAGGAACTGATTATTCGTCCGACTTCTGAAACCATTATTTGGAACACTTATAAGAACTGGATTAATTCGTACCGCGACCTGCCTATCTTATGCAACCAATGGGCTAACGTATTCCGTTGGGAAATGCGTACTCGTCTGTTCCTGCGTACTGCCGAGTTCCTGTGGCAGGAAGGACATACCGCACATGCCACTCGCGAGGAAGCGGAAGAAGAAGCAGTGAAGATGCTGAATGTATATGGTGAATTTGCCGAGAAATATATGGCTGTGCCGGTGGTTAAGGGCGTGAAGTCGGCTAACGAACGTTTTGCCGGAGCGCTCAACACATATACCATCGAGGCGATGATGCAAGACGGTAAAGCTTTGCAAAGCGGTACTTCCCACTTCCTGGGACAGAACTTCGCCAAAGCGTTCGGTGTGCAGTTTGTCAACAAAGAGAATAAGCTGGAATACGTGTGGGCTACATCTTGGGGAGTGTCCACCCGCCTGATGGGAGCACTTATCATGACTCACTCCGATGATAACGGTCTGGTATTGCCGCCGCACTTGGCTCCGATACAAGTAGTTATCGTACCTATTTATAAGAATGCCGAAATGCTGGCGAAGATTGACGAGAAGGTGGCAGGCATTGTTGCCAAGCTGAAAGCTATGGGTATCTCCGTGAAATATGATAACGCCGACAACAAGCGTCCGGGCTTCAAGTTTGCCGATTATGAGGTGAAGGGTGTTCCTGTTCGCTTGGTGATGGGTGGCCGCGACTTGGAGAACAATACAATGGAAGTGATGCGCCGCGACACGTTGGAAAAAGAAACCCGTTCTTGCGAAGGCATCGAGGAATACGTAAGAGACTTGCTCGAAGAAATGCAGGCAAATATCTATAAGAAAGCATTGGATTTCCGTAACAGCAAAATTACTGCGGTGGATAGCTACGATGAATTCAAGGAGAAGATTGAAGAGGGCGGTTTCATTCTGGCTCACTGGGCCGGAACAACTGAAACGGAAGAGAAGATTAAGGAAGAGACCAAAGCAACCATCCGTTGCATTCCGTTCGAGTCCTTCGTACCGGACGATAAGGAACCGGGCAAGTGTATGGTTACAGGCAAGCCGTCACCTTGCCGTGTGATATTTGCACGCTCTTATTAATTAGGGATATTACTCTCGTAGGATGAAAGATTTTATCCTACGAGACGGATTAATTCATCCCATGAGAAGAAAGTATTTTTCTCGTGGGATGATTTTTTATCTCGTGAGATAAATCTTTTCCCTCATAAGATAAGGAATGAAGATAACTTATCATTTTCGTAACTTTCCCAACACATTTCTGAAACAATTTTAGAGCACCTTTGTAGCGTAAAAAGATAGGAGATACGATTATGAAACTTAACAGAAATGATTATACCGTAGAGGCGGCAGCCGGCGGTGGTTATTATGCTTATTTTATGAATAACGTTTTGTGCAGTGCCTATGGTGATACACCGGATGAAGCCTGCATGAATCTGGAACAAATCGTGGACGACTTCGTCAGCGATATGTACATGGTTGAAGAATTCGTATAGTATTTATACAGAACTATTTCATCCTTTTTACGTAAAACTATTCCATAAATTCTCTTGAAGTCATGCCTGCGCGATGCCGGTGTGACTTTTGTTTTCGAGCCATCGGGGAACGATGAAAATTCCGGCTATCAAATAGGAATAGTAAGTGATGATGCGCCAGACGAGAGCAATCAGCAAGGTGGTGCTGACATCGGGAAGGAAATCCGTATAATAGACCTTGACATATATTCGTTCAGTCCGCTACCACCGGGAGTGGGACTGGCGATGGAGATCATCCAGAGTACCCATTGGCGGGCAAAGGCAAGCGCTTGGTTTCCACCGGAAGTAAAGGCGAACAGCAGTGCGTTGACAATAGTATAGCGAAAGTACCAGGCCGATGCCGTGGCGAGAAACGGTTTTATCCAGAAACGAAGAGGATGGCGGCTGATTTCTTGCGAACCGGTCACTAAATCATTCGTCAGCAGTTGGATTTTATTTTTCCAGCGGCGCAATAGAGGAAGAGAGAACAGGGTCAGAAGAATGGATTTCACCCACTGCGGTCTATGAAATAATGCGATGTAGAGTAAAGTAGTCCACAGGGCAACGGCTGCAACAATAAGGAAGAACAACCATTTCACACCGGAAGTCACGATGGCTGCTTCGCCGAATAAGGTGTCGAAAGGAACCAGACAAATGACCGTGATACAACTCAAACACAGAAAAAGCTCGTCCAGAAAGAGGGAGGCTATCATGATGGCGGTACTTTTACCGATGTTCATGCCTTCCTTATATAGGTATAAGAAGATTAGCCCGCTTCCGCCAACGGAAGAAGGGGTGACGGCCGAGGTAAATTCGCACAACACATTCACTCTAAATACTTGCTGCCACGACAGACATTGTTCCGTGAGCAGACGATAGCGCCACATCATTCCTGCGTTTTGGCAAACAAAGCAAATGATTGCCAGTAAAATACCTGACAGCATTTGCACACTGAAATGTAATCCGGAAAAGGTGTCGGTATCGAAATCCTTATAAAACAGGTAGGCAATGACGGACAGCCCTAAGACAACCGCTAGGGCGATATGCTTTTTATTCATGTATCGTGATTAGTTGCTGCGGTGAACGTATCGTTTTATCAGGTGATTGTAGCGGTCGTTGACTTCTTCGGCTATGTCCTGCCAAGAGCGTGCCAAAGTTCCGGCGGCGCAAGTTCCGGCAGTTTCTATACGTTGAGGATGAGCCAGCAGATGGGCAATCGTATCTGCATATCGTTCTTCGTTGGCAGTAGAGAGGAAGCCGTTTACACCATCTGAAATTATCTCGGCTGCGGCAGAGCCTTGCAGCAGCAGGGAGGGAGTGTGCAGCGCGGCAGCTTCGCGTACTACCCCGTTATCCACTATTTCCACTTTTCCTTTGTAGCCATATTCACGCAAAGTCTCTTCTACGGAGGCTTGGGGTATCCACGCTTCATCCGCCTGCTCATAGAAAGACACGATATTGCGTATCAGATACTCAATCATATACCGGTTGGGAATGATGCGCTCAAAGTCCGACCGGTATTTGGAGCGGAAGGTGGCAATCAGGGGAATATGTTTGTTGTGTGCAATGCTTCGCGCAATATTTCCCGATGAAAAGGGGCAATGTGCGTGCACCAGTTCGAAGGGAACTTTACTGGTTTGCTTGTGAAACGGCCAGTCTATGCATGGAAAACCGAGCCGATAGGGTTTGCGCATGGGGATGGGCAAGGAGAGGTAGCGATATACCGGATAATTATTGTTGTCTGTGGCGGCAGGTGCCTGTGGAGTGACAACGCGGACATCTCCACGTTTCTGGTCCAGCCAGTATGCGTAGTTGCTGGTAGTCACTGATACTCCGTCCATAATAGGCGGAAAGCAATCATTGAAAAGCCCAATCATATTCATTATTTTTTGCAAAGAAGCGGCTTTCATGTATCGGCAAGGTTACTATCGCGTGACAATCCCGTTACACACCTTTCCAGAGAACGCGGAGAGAGTCAAGAAAACAGAATTGTCATATCCTTTACATCTTTTCGTAACATCAAAACGGGACATTTGTACAACTAAAAAATGCAATACTATGCGCTTACGTACATTTTATCCTACGATTGTGCTATCTGACATTCACTTGGGCACATCAAACTCCAAAACTGTTGAAGTCAGCAATTTTCTAAAATCGGTGAATTGCCGGCGATTAATACTGAATGGCGACATCATTGACGGATGGGCTTTGAAGAAAGGCGGCACGCGGAAGTGGCAGGCCAAGCACACGGACTTCTTCAAAGTTATCATGAAGATGATGGAGAAACAAGGCACCGAAGTGGTCTACGTGCGTGGTGATCACGATGATTTTCTGGACAGCCTGGCTCCGATGGCATTCTATAATATAAAGATAGTAAAGGACTTTATCCATGAAACTCACGGCAAACGTTATTATGTGACTCATGGAGATGTTTTCGACACGATTACTACCAAGATGAAGTGGCTGGCACAGTTGGGTGATGTGGGCTATACATTCCTGCTGTGGGTAAACCGTATCTACAATAATTATCGCGTCCGCCACGGACAGCCTTACTATTCTTTATCACAAGCCATCAAACAAAAAGTGAAGTCGGCTGTTTCATACATATCCGATTTTGAGCAGGAGTTGGTAAAGTATGCCCGTGCCCGTAGGTGCGACGGGATTATCTGCGGACATATTCATCATCCTGCCAATACCTATTACGATGGCATTCATTACCTGAACTCCGGTGATTGGGTGGAAACGCTTTCGGCATTGGTAGAAGATGAAAACGGGAATTGGGATATTATCCGTTACGATGAGATGCTGCTGGATGAGTCTGTAGCGGACGTATCCGTGGCTTCATAATTTATAATTTAATAGGAAATAAAGATGAAAGTTCTTTTTATCGTTCAGGGAGAAGGGCGGGGCATCTGACCCAAGCCATTACAATGGAAGAACTTCTGCGCCGCAACGGGCATGAAGTAGTGGAAGTGCTGGTAGGAAAAAGTAATTCCCGCCGCCTGCCGGGGTTCTTTAACCGTAGCATACAGGCACCGGTGAAACGTTTCCTCAGTCCGAACTTTCTGCCGACACCTGCCAATAAGCGGGTCAGCATTTCGCGCAGCGTGGCATATAATGTGCTCAAGATGCCCACTTATCTGAAAAGCATCTGCTACATACGCCGCCGCATCGAGGAGAGTGGTGCCGATTTGGTTATTAATTTCTATGAGTTGCTGACCGGTCTGACGTATTTTCTGTTTCGCCCGTCTGTGCCCCAAATGAGCATAGGACATCAATATCTCTTCTTGCACTCTGATTTCGAGTTCCCGGATAAAAGCAGATATAGCATGGGATTGCTGCGTTTCTTCACCCGACTTACTTGCCTGGGAGCACAGGAGAAGCTTGCTTTGTCTTTCCGCGAAATGGAAGATGACGAAGACGCCCACATCCGTGTGGTTCCTCCGTTGCTTCGCAAGGATGTGCTTTCGTGCGAGGGGACGAAAGGAGACTATCTGCACGGCTATATGGTGAATGCCGGATTTGGCGAAAATGTAATGGACTGGCACGGCAAGCATCCGGAAGTTCCTCTTCATTTCTTTTGGGATAAGCAGGGCGAAGAAGAGGTATGCCGGATAGACGACACATTGAGCTTTCATCAGATTGATGACGTGAAATTCCTGCGCTATATGGCCGGATGCAAGGCTTATGCCACCACTGCCGGATTTGAGTCCGTTTGTGAGGCTATGTACCTGGGCAAACCATTGCTGATGGTCCATGCACATATCGAGCAGGACTGCAACGCCTACGATGCCGCCCGCACAGGGGTAGGTATTGTTGCCGACGAGTTTGATTTGGAACGTTGTTGAAGTTCTCGGAAATGTATCAGCCGGATATGACCTTCCGCTATTGGGTGCGCAGTTGCGACCGGCGAATTCTGCGGCATATAGAGGCCGGTATGTCTGCCTCTCATTATCCTGCACCGGCTTTTCCGTATCCATATTGTAATATGTCCGACATGGCTTTGTAATGTTTATTGCATACTTTTGCCGGCGAATGATTGACAGAACATATAAAGATGATTAATAAGAAAACCTTGTCGGAAGCATATGTAGACCGTGATTTAAGTTGGATGTACTTTAATCGGCGCATTTTGCTCGAAGCTGCCAAACCCCAAGTTCCTTTACTGGAGAGATTGAGTTTTCTCGGCATTTACTCCAATAACCTCGATGAGTTCTTCCGTGTCCGCATGGCTACACTGAATCGCATTGCCGAGTGTGACGATAAGAGCCTTCATTCGGAGCGGGAGCATGCGCTGCATCTCATCAAGCAGATTAATAAGCTGAACAACAGGTATGCCAAGGAGTACGAGCACGCCATCCATGAAGTAACACGCCAGTTGCGTGAAGAAAATATCTTTTTGCTGAAAGAAGATGACCTGGATGATGACCAGCAACAATTCGTACGCCGGTTTTATCGTCAGAAGTTGAGTGGCTTTATCAGCCCTATATGGTTTACCGCTGTCAAGCAACTGACCTATGAAACGGACGAAAATATCTATTTGGGCGTTAAGATGCAGGCAGAAGGAAGAAAGGTTTTCGGCTATGCGCTGATTGCACTGCCGGTGATGGAGTGCGGGCGTTTTGTGCGTCTGCCGGATAAAGAAGGGAAAAGCTACCTGATGTATCTGGACGATGTAATTCGCTATTGCCTGCCGATGATTTTCTCCGGAGTGAACTATGTGTACTTCAAAGCCTACTCTTTTAAGTTTACCAAAGATGCGGAGATGGAGATTGATAACGACCTTCGGAACGGTATGCTGCAAAAGATATCCAAATGGGTGAAGAGCCGGAGAAAAGGGGATGCCCTGCGGGTGGTTTATGGTGCCGATATGCCGAAAGACCTGTTGAAGCGCGTGATGAATAAACTAAGCCTGGATAAACTGGATACGATATTGGCTAGCGGTCGCTATCAAAATCACAAGGATTTGATGTCTTTTCCCGATTGCGGCCGTAAGGATTTGAAATATCCCGTATGGGAACCCATTATAAAACCTGAACTGAATAGCGGTGAGAGCTTGCTGAAACTGATACAGAAAGGTGACTGTTTCATTCATGTGCCTTATCATAGTTTTGACTATTACATTCGTGTACTGCAAGAGGCTTCTATCAGCAAGGAAGTGAAAAGCATCAAAACGACGCTATATCGTCTTGCCAAAGATTCGAAAGTGGTGAAGGCGCTCATCTGCGCCGCCCGCAACGGTAAGAAAGTTACAGTAGTTATCGAACTTCTGGCGCGTTTTGACGAGGCATCCAATATCGGTTGGTCCAAGAAGATGCAGGATGCAGGCATTCATGTGATATTCGGTGTGGAAGGGTTGAAAGTTCATTCCAAAGTTACACATATCGGCATGAAAACGGGCAATGACATTGCTTGCATCAGTACCGGGAACTTCCACGAAGGAAATACCCGCATGTACACAGATTACATGCTGATGACGGCTGCCCGCAATGTGGTGCGGGATGTTAATTCCGTATTTACTTTTATAGAAAAGCCCTATTCACCGGTGCATTTCAAGGAATTGTTGGTTTCGCCCAATGAAATGAAGCAGAAATTCGTTAAGTTGATTAATGATGAAATCAAAAACAAGCAGGCGGACAAAATAGCTTATATCCTGGTGAAAATTAATCATATCACCGACATGACTATGGTGAAGAAACTCTATGAGGCATCCATGAACAGAGTACCTGTTGATTTGCTGGTGCGCGGCAATTGCTCTTTGATGACAGGTATTCCCGGCATCAGCGACACCATACGCATCAACGGCATCATCGACCGCTATCTGGAACATTCGCGCATCTTTATCTTTGCGGCAGGTGGCGAGGACAAGACTTTCATAGGCTCTGCCGACTGGATACCCCGCAATCTGGATAACCGCGTGGAAGTGATTACTCCGGTATACGACCCGCAAATCAAGGCCGACTTGCGAAAGGTGATAGATTTCGGACTACGCGATAACTGCCAGGGATATATCGTGGACGGGACAGGCGAAAACCGTCCCTGGACAACGGACAGTGACGTTCCGTTCCGGTCACAGGAGGAATTGTACAAGAGCTATAAAGAATGAGTATTAGGTCTTAAAGAGAAAAGAATGGAAAATAAATGTTATGCGGCAATCGATATAGGTTCCAATGCCGTCAGACTGCTGATAAAGCAGGTGAAAGAGGATGAGAACCTTGTAAATAAGCGCCTTTCTAAGGCGATGCTTCTCCGTGTCCCGTTGAGGTTGGGATTTGATGTTTTTGCTTTAGGAAAGGTTTCTGAGGTGAAATCCATTAAGTTGAGACGGTTGATGAAGACCCTCCGGCAACTCATGAAGATATACGAGGTGACGGACTACCGGGCTTGTGCAACTTCCGCGATGCGCGATGCGAAGAACGGAAAGGCGGTTATCAAGAAAATATTGAAGGATACGGGAATTAATATTGAGGTCATAGACGGACAGGAAGAGGCCCGGATGATATATAATAATCACATCGAATGCCTGGAAGACCGCACGGGAAACTATATCTACGTGGATGTTGGCGGTGGCAACACTGAAATCAACCTGTTGACGAATGGCGAACTGGTACAGTCTCTTTCCTATAATATAGGTACGGTGCGTATGCTGAGTAATGCCGTAGCGGAGGGAAGCTGGCAACAGATGAAAGAGGAATTGGCCCGTCTGACAGCGGATTTTCAGGGCATTAATATCATAGGAACAGGAGGTAATATCAATAGACTCTATCGCCTTGCCGACAAGAAGGGCAAGAAGAAGTTGCGTTTGCCCGTTTCGTCCTTGCAGACTTTGTATGATGAACTGAAGCCGCTCACACCGGAGCAACGTATGGAGGCTTTCAATCTGAAGGCAGACCGTGCGGATGTGATAGTGCCCGCTGCCGAGATATTTCTCACGATTGCCGGAATTGTAAAAGCGGAGTATATACACGTGCCTGTGATGGGATTGGCGGACGGTATCATTGATAATTTATATACCAAGAATATGACCGAATAAGTGCGGTCAATGCTCCCCGGTGGGGAACGGTGTGTTCGGCACCGGGAAACAGATCGTTCCCCGGTGCCGAACATTTTATTGCTCTCTTTCCCTTTTTTCCCGTGCTTCGTGAGAGTCTGTTTTCGAGGGGATGCTGTCAGATGCGGAAGTGTCTGTCTTCTCCTGTTGTTTCCTCAATCTTCTCAATTTCCATTTGTTCCAGAAGAGAAGTTCGTTCCATCTGCTGAAGTCTTTCCTGAACACGATACCTATTCCTTGCGTAGTCAGATTGGTCTTGGAGTAGTAACGGTCGTTTGTTTCATTGTAGGCTTTCAGGCGGATGTCACCGAAGCGGTTTACGAGCCATTCGGCCTGGAAATCGCCCACGAAGTTGGTGTTTGCCATCGGATTGTCACGATAGCCGAAGTTTCCGTTAATCAGCAGACGGTTGTTCAGCAACTGGCCGGAAAGCATTGTTTCGAACTCTACATCCGTCCAGCCTTTTTCTCCGGTACTGAAGTTTGTGCCGAAGTTCCAGTTATTGCTGTCGATGATATGAGAAAGTGCGTTGTTCAACTGTCCGGAGAGGGTGGAAGACAGCACGCTCGACATCATGTTGGAGTTTCCGTTGACATCTGCGTTCTCCGGAGTATAGAATTTGCCGATACCGAGCAGGTAGAGTATCTGCATGTTCATCTGCTCGTCCGTAGGGATGTAGTTGCGTATCAGCGCCTGCACTTCATCGCGCTCATTAGGCAGCTCCAGGCTCATCTTGATGTCCGGCGAGGTCAACTGCCCGGTCAGGTCCATGATGCAATTCACCTTGACACTAGTCTGGTTGACGTAGGTGCTGGCATCGGGAATTAAATCGTTCAGTGAAGCGGAGTTAACCATGTAACTAGCCTTAATATCGAGTGTTGCGTCGAGCGGCGGACCGTTGAAGGAAATCGCGCTTCCGTCTTTGATGGTAAAGTCCTTGCGGATGACCTCCTGCAAGCTGAATTTGTAAACTCCCTGATTGATACGGTAGCTGCCGAACATCTTCACGTCTCCTTTATTGTAGAACTCGGTGCGGATGTTTCCCGTACCCCTTCCACTGATATAGTCACCGGCAATAGGGTCCATTATAATCTTCAAGGTGGCATCCTGAGTGGCGTCTATCAGCAGGTTCAGGCGAATGTCGGCAGTGCTCTCCTTTTCGGCAACCTCTCTTTGAGCCAGTTCGTAGTCCGAAATAAGGAGGGTGAAGTCCTGCACGACACGACGCGGAGTCTTGTCCACAAACTGAATGAACTGGTTGCTGACGGCAGATACTACCCCTTCCTTCATGTAGGTGAAGTTGGTGTTGCGATTGGTAGTCATAGCTACATCGATGTTTACACCTTCTGCCACGTTGCCCGCGATGGTTGCGTTGCCTGTACCGTAAGCAGTGCCGTAGAAGGGGAAGTCGGGAGACTCTTTGGTGTTCATCACCAACATGTTGTTGACATCGAACTGAAAGCGGTACTCCAAATTCTTGAAGTGCTGGTAGTGCAGATAGCCGTTTACCCTGCCTTGATGTCCCTGACTATCGAAAATGCGGTTATTGCGGAAGATTAGTCCGGTCGGTTCGATGATGATACTGTCTTTCAGCGAGTAGGTGGTATTGAGCACATCCACTTTCAGGGAGGCATCGCCCAATACGCGTCCTTCCATAGTCAAGCCTTTGAACTTGCCATAGAAGTGTACATGCCCGGTGGCACGTCCGTCGAACGCCGTCGTGATGCTGCGCATGTAGTGGTGGATGAACTTCAGGTTTGTATTGTCCGCCTCAATCTGTAAGTCGAGCGAACTGGTCGGCTTTATCGGATAGACATAGCCGTGGACGCGGCTTTTGGCAATGTCCCCTTCCTGGATATGAGCGTCCAGATAGATACCTTTTACGTCGTGGTGCCATTCGCCGTGTATATTGGCATCGCCCAGCAAACTTTCGTTCAGCCCCAGGTTGCGGATAAACAAGTCGGTACTCATGACCGGCTTCTTCAACACGCCGCTGGCATATGCGGGGCCGGTAGCTTCACCTTTGAAGTTGACGCCGAGGTCGGCGATGTCGAATACATATCCTATATTGATTTCCTTTAAATTCAGCCGCACGGTGTCTTCCGGCAGTTCGGACACGGTTCCGTCGATATGCAAATGGCGCTCTTTGTGACTGAAATAGAAGTTGTCTATGTGTACCTTGCCCGAATCGACCACAATCTGCGAGGGGTGTATCTTCCAGACTGTGTCGTTGAGGATTACGTTGGTTTCCTGCACGTTGACTATCGTTTTCAGGGCGAGTATATCTTTCTTGCCTTTACGGTTCTTATCTTTCTTATCGTTGTTTGTATCCTGTTCGCGGATAAACTGTGTGACGGCTGCCAACTTGCCGCTATAGGTCACGGCACTGCTGTTTCCCCAGTTGAAGACCACTTGCACGCGGTCATCTTTAGCCTGCGCTTCCAGCGCCACGTTTACGGCGCCATTGGATTTCCGGTTCGTAACCCGAACCCGTGCGTGGAACTGCTCGTCCGGGTTCTCGCAGAGGATTACGCCCGACTCCCAAAACTTCTCTCCATAACTCAATCGGGGGAGATAACCTTCTACACGCAAGCGTTGCGCTTTGTCGTTAATGTATCCTTTCACCGTAGAGTGGGTATATATCTTTAGCGGTATCTGGAAAACAGTGTTCAGCAGTTCCGTATCATAGATGTTCAAATCAAAGAAGAAGTTATTATTCGTCTTCCTCGGCTTTTTGGCCGGCAGTATCAGGGCGGGGATATATCGCCGCATAATATTGAGCACGCTGGCGGGTAGCGTCTGGTAAGAGTAATCTCCTTCGATGCTTCCTTTCAGAAAACCGGAGTTGATGGTTAGCAACTTCTGGTGCTCACCCTTCTGACTGGCGGTTATCCGCAGGTTTTTCATTAGATAGTTCTGGTCGGGAGCGATGTATTGCAGGCTGTCGATGTTGATTTCACCGTTCATATCGTCGATGGAGCCGCCGGTGAAGTCGGCTTTTATCTTTACGGATAGTTCCGTATCCTTATATTTGGGCGTCAGGTGGAGGTCGTTGGGGCGGAAATGATTAATATCCGCACTGAAATTGAACGTCGGCGTTTGGCTGGCAATGTTGATGGCACCATTCAGCAGTATGGAACCGTAATCGTCGTCCAATGCTACTTTACCGCTAAATCCGCCTTGCTTGTATTCTCCGTCCAACGTAATGTTTTCGTAGGTATGCTCACTGTAGTCGATGGACGCAATCAAACCCTTCAGTACGATGGAGGGGTAGTGCATTTCATAATGAACTCCTCTGACATCCATGTTGAACGTCACCTTCCCCAGTTTGTCGTTTGCCAACAACTTCCCTAATTCAAATTCATCTGTTTTCACCGCACCGGAATAGGAGAAATACCCCTTCTCTTTATCGGAACTAAGCTTGAGGTCCGTCTTTACCGTACCTATGTCTGTGCGCACTTCGCCATAAGTAACCAAATCGGTGAAGTATCCCGAAACCTCTCCCTGAAAGGAAACCGTACCCAAGTGTTGCAACACCGGGGGAACTCCCTGATAATCTTTGCTTAAATTGCGGACAAAGAACGCGATGCCTTCGGGGTTTGCATACAGGTTCGACAAATTGCCGAACACATAGGCACTCTCCGGATGAGATAAATCCTGGAAAGACGCATCGCCTCTGAGCAAAAAGTGGTTTCCGGCGGATATTTGCAGTATCGGGTACTCCAGGCGGTTTACTGTACCGTTGGTTGCCACTTCCAGTTGTATTTCTTCTTCAAAGGGCTTGAAAGCAGGGATGAAAGCGGATATATCCTGCAAAACGATCTTCGACGGCAACATGCGAAACGAGAAACGCACATCATTGGCAAAGTTGCCGAAAGCTCCGAGGCTGTCATATTCCATACGGATGGTATCCATTACCAAAGAGGTGCCTGGCAGATCGATGTCAAAGTTCTCTATATTCATCTTCCGGTCGTTGGCCACCACCTTGAGGCTCAGCTTTTTCAGTTCGAAGCCGGAATTCTCTTCCTCAACGCTCATGCGCCTGATGGCAACATTGAGCGAGTCACTCTGTAGGGCTTTCAGGGAGATATTGGCAAGGATGTTGGACAGCCGGATGTGGCTGGCATTGAACTTGCCGGGCGTTTCTTCTGCGGAATGCACGTTGTAGGAGAGCTTTCCGCGCCGTATCAGCAGGGAGTTGATGCGCAGGTCTAGATTGTTCTCTTTCTTGACGGTATCTTTGGATGCAAAGGCGTCGAGCACGAATTGAAAATTGGGCTTGGCTTCGGGAGTTTGCTTCTCCAGGTTGGCATTGAAGCTGAACAACTGCACGTTGCTGATGGAAATTCGTCCGTTGAAAAGGGGGAGTATATCGAATTTTGCCGATAGACGGGCCACTTTTAGCATCTCTTTTCCCGATTGGTCGTCCAGCAATAAGTCGTCAATAATAATCCGGTTCAGCAGTCCTATGTTTATCCGCCCGATAGTCAGTTTACTGCCTAATACTGAGGTCAGTTCTTTCGCTACGAGTACAGACATTTTATGCTGAACATAAGGGATGTTCAACAATAAAATCGTTCCGATATAGAGTCCAAATACTATACCGATGACCCAGCGTACTGTTGTTTTCAGCGTTTTGATAGGAGGTGATTTTTATATTTAGCCAACAAAAATATGAAATAATACGTTACGGATACTACTTTTATCACTACTTTTGCAGCGTTTAAACGTAAATAAACATTATGAGTGCAATAATCTTAGGAATAGAATCTTCATGTGATGACACCTCAGCGGCAGTCATTAAGGATGGTTACCTGCTTTCGAACGTGGTATCTAGCCAAGCAGTTCATGAAGCGTATGGCGGAGTGGTGCCCGAGTTGGCCTCTCGTGCGCATCAACAGAACATAGTGCCGGTGGTGCACGAAGCGCTGAAACGTGCCGGAGTGACAAAAGAAGAATTGAGTGCCGTGGCTTTCACCCGTGGTCCGGGATTGATGGGCTCATTGTTGGTGGGCGTATCGTTTGCCAAAGGCTTCGCTCGCTCTTTGGGCGTTCCTATGATAGATATTAATCACTTGACGGGCCATGTATTAGCCCATTTCATTAAAGCGGAAGGAGAAGAGAATATACAACCTGAATTTCCTTTCCTATGCCTGTTGGTTTCCGGTGGAAACTCCCAGATTATTCTGGTGAAGGCTTATAATGATATGGAAATCCTGGGGCAGACTATTGACGATGCGGCAGGCGAAGCCATCGACAAATGTTCGAAAGTGATGGGGTTGGGGTATCCCGGTGGTCCGATTATCGATAAGTTGGCTCGCCAGGGCAATCCGAAGGCATTTACATTCAGCAAACCGCATATTCCGGGATTGGACTACAGTTTCAGTGGTTTGAAAACGTCTTTCCTATATTCTTTGCGCGACTGGATGAAGGAAGACCCCGATTTCATCGAACATCACAAGACAGACCTGGCCGCTTCGCTGGAAGCAACCGTGGTAGATATTTTGATGGATAAGCTGCGCAAGGCTGCCAAAGAGTATAAGATTAAGGAAGTGGCCGTTGCCGGTGGCGTTTCTGCCAACAATGGGCTGCGCAATTCATTCCGCGAACATGCCGAGAAATATGGTTGGAATGTCTATATTCCCAAATTCAGCTATACAACGGATAATGCCGCCACGATTGCCATCACAGGCTATTTCAAGTATCTGGATAAGGATTTCTGTCCGATGGAAGCGCCGGCTTATTCGCGGGTTACATTATAAAGAGGTATATATACTTATTTATATCAAACGCAGATTAACGCAGATTTTCGCAAAGAATTTAATATTCAAACAGGCACAGCTTTATAATCAGCGAAAATCTGCGTTAATCTGCGTTAATCTGCGTTTAAATAATAACCTTTATAAAAACATAATGAAATTGGAAGAGGAAATTGGAGAACTGCTGAAAGCGAAGAATTTGTCCCTTTCCACCGCTGAAAGTTGTACCGGTGGCGGAATTGCGGCTTTGGTGACGTCCGTTTCCGGTAGTTCGGAATACTTCAAGGGTGGCATCGTGGCATACTCCAATGACGTGAAGATGGCTCTGCTTCATGTTTCGGCAGAAACACTGGAAAAACATGGGGCTGTGAGCCGGGAAACGGTGACCGAAATGGTGAAAGGTGCGATGAATACGCTGAAAACGGATTGTGCAGTGGCCACATCGGGCATTGCCGGCCCCGGAGGAGGCACGCCGGAGAAACCTGTGGGTACGGTTTGGATAGCCGCTGCTTATAAAAATGAAATCAAGACCATGAAGCAGGAGGGAGACTGCGGAAGGGCGGGAAATGTGCAAAAAGCCATTCAAAATGCTCTTTTATTGCTCTGTAACCTGCTGAAATGAGGAAAAAATGCTATCATACAGTGAATTATTTTAAGAAATGCTTGGTTGGTAACGATAAAAGTACTTACTTTGCGCTCTGTTTGAAATAAGTATAGAGGAAAACTATAAAATAAAGATAGAAATGTCAAAGATTTGTCAAATTACCGGAAAGAAAGCCATGATTGGCAACAATGTTTCACACTCAAAGAGAAGAACGAAGAGAACCTTTGATGTAAACTTGTTTAACAAGAAGTTCTACTATGTAGAACAGGACTGCTGGATCAGTCTGAGCATTAGCGCTAATGGTCTGCGAATTATTAATAAGAAGGGTTTGGATGCTGCCTTGAAGGATGCAGTAGCTAAAGGTTATTGTGATTGGAAAAGCATTAAAGTAATTGGCTAAAAGTAGAGGAGAATACTGATTATGGCAAAGAAAGCAAAAGGTAACAGAGTACAGGTGATTCTGGAATGCACAGAATACAAGGATAGCGGTATGCCCGGAACTTCTCGTTATATTACGACGAAGAACAGGAAGAACACTACCGAGAGATTGGAGTTGAAGAAATACAACCCAATTCTGAAGAGAGTAACAGTACATAAAGAAATTAAATAATAAGAGTATAACCCATGGCAAAGAAAACAGTAGCAAGTTTGCACGAAGGTTCTAAAGAAGGTCGTGCTTATACGAAGGTTATCAAAATGGTTAAGTCTCCGAAAACCGGTGCTTACATGTTTGATGAACAAATGGTTCCCAACGAAAAAGTACAAGACTTTTTCAAGAAATAAGATGAATGCAGTTGCCGCGAGGTACTGATTACTTATACAAATCCCCTCATCGGTAATGTCTGGTGAGGGGATTTTCTTTTCTCCTTCCCAATCCTTATCATTCCCCTCCCAATCCTTTATCATCTTTCCCGCGGGAGATTAGCATATATACATACCAATATTTATTCTTTCCATCATGGAGATTTTTTCTTTCCACCATGGTGGAAAGAAACTTTCATCGTGGAGGAAAGAAACTTTCGCCGTGGTGGAAAGAAAAAATAGTGGATACACTTTTCCTTAGCGGCGGCGGGGAAAAGATTTAGTCATGCCTATAATTATTATTGAGGATACACCGAAATTCTTTTTATCTTGTTTTTAAGTTACTTCATCTTTTATTATTTGTTAGTTTTGTTATATCTTTGTGGCATAATGTATTGTACAAACAAGTAAGTTTATGGGATTATTTAGTTTTTTCTCAAAGGAAAAGAAAGAAACATTAGATAAAGGATTATCTAAAACAAAAGAAAGTGTGTTCGGCAAGATAGCTCGTGCGGTAGCTGGAAAGTCGAAAGTGGACGATGAAGTCCTTGATAATCTGGAAGAAGTGTTGATAACTTCGGATGTAGGCGTAGAGACTACCTTGAAGATTATCGAGCGCATAGAAAAGCGTGCTGCCAACGAAAAATATATGAACGCGCAAGAACTGAATGTGATTTTGCGCGATGAAATCGCAGCTTTACTGACCGAGAACAATTCGGACGACGTAGATGATTTTGAAACACCTATTACGAAGAAGCCTTATGTTATCATGGTGGTGGGCGTAAACGGAGTTGGAAAGACTACTACTATCGGCAAACTGGCCTATCAGTTCAAGAAGGCCGGTAAGTCTGTATATCTGGGTGCTGCCGATACGTTCCGCGCTGCTGCCGTAGAGCAGCTGATGATATGGGGCGAACGGGTGGGAGTGCCTGTGGTGAAGCAGAAAATGGGGGCTGACCCTGCGTCTGTTGCTTTTGACACGTTGAATTCAGCTGTTGCTAATGATGCCGATGTGGTGATTATTGATACGGCAGGACGTTTGCATAACAAGGTAGGCTTGATGAACGAGTTGACCAAGATAAAGAATGTGATGAAGAAGGTGGTGCTCGATGCTCCCAATGAAGTTTTGCTCGTTTTGGACGGTTCCACCGGACAAAACGCCTTTGAACAGGCAAAGCAGTTCACGTTGGCCACGGAAGTTACGGCAATGGCCGTGACCAAGCTGGATGGAACAGCAAAAGGAGGCGTAGTCATCGGCATTTCCGATCAATTTAAGATACCTGTGAAATATATCGGTCTGGGCGAAGGCATGGAAGACCTGCAGGTGTTCCGCAAGAAAGAGTTTGTAGATTCACTGTTTGGGGAGGAGGCATGAGACGGAAACCATTGATATCATTACTTTAGGTTGTTCTAAAAATCTGGTGGATTCGGAGCATTTGATGCGTCAGTTGGAAGAAGCGGGCTATCAGGTGACGCATGATGCCGAGCGGCCGAAAGGTGAGATAGCGGTTATCAATACCTGCGGTTTCATCGGCGATGCAAAGGAAGAGTCTATAAATATGATTTTGGAATTTGCCCAGGCAAAGGAAGAGGGTGATTTAGAGAAGCTTTATGTGATGGGCTGCCTTTCTGAGCGTTATCTGAAGGAGTTGGCTATCGAAATACCTCAGGTGGATAAGTTCTACGGCAAGTTCAACTGGAAAGAGTTGTTGCAGGATTTGGGTAAGGCCTATCATGAAGAACTGCATATAGAACGCACTTTGACTACCCCCAAGCACTATGCCTATTTGAAAATATCGGAAGGCTGCGACCGCAAATGTTCTTATTGCGCCATTCCTATTATTGCAGGACGTCATCTCTCTCGCCCGATGGAAGAAATTCTGGATGAAGTGAAGTATCTGGTGGCTCGTGGCGTGAAGGAGTTTCAAGTCATTGCACAGGAGTTGACTTATTACGGTGTCGATATTTATAAAAAGCAGATGTTGCCGGAGCTTGTCGAACGGATTTCGGAAGTTCCTGGTGTGGAATGGATACGCTTGCATTATGCTTATCCGGCACATTTTCCTACCGATTTATTCCGTGTGATGCGTGAGCGCCCCAATGTCTGCAAATATATGGATATTGCTTTGCAGCACATCAGCGACAGTATGTTGGAGAAGATGCGTCGCCATGTGACTAAAGCGGAGACTTATCAGTTGATAGAGAAATTCCGTGAAGAAGTACCGGGCATTCATTTGCGCACTACGCTGATGGTGGGGCATCCGGGAGAGACGGAGGAGGATTTTGAAGAGTTGAAAGAGTTTGTCCGCAATGCGCGCTTCGATAGAATGGGGGCTTTTGCTTATTCTGAGGAAGAAGGAACGTATGCCGCGTCTCATTACGAAGACTCTATTCCGCAGGAAGCAAAGCAGGTTCGTTTGGACGAGTTGATGGCCATCCAGCAAGGCATTTCTGCCGAATTGAGCGCGGCGAAGATGGGACGGCAGATGAAGGTCGTCATCGACCGTCTGGAGGGCGATTATTACATAGGGCGCACGGAATTCGACTCGCCGGAAGTTGATCCGGAGGTACTTATCAAGAGCGAAGATAAAGCGCTCAATATTGGTGATTTTTATCAGGTAGAGATAGTAAATTCCGATGATTTCGACCTTTTTGGACGGATTATTTAATGATTTACTTGTGTATGTGAGGAAGATTTGCTAATATAGCACCGTAGTTCATAATTTTAAAGACTGAATTTTGAATAACAAAGAATTTACTTCTGAATTGTCACGAAGGTTGGGGTATACTATAAAGGATGCCTCTGAATTGGTTGCGTCTTTGTTGTCTGATATGGCACAGCAATTGGAGAAGGGAAACGCTATTTCCGTACAAGGCTTTGGAACATTCGAGGTGAAAAAGAAAGCAGAACGTATATCCGTGAACCCGACGACAAAACAGCGTATGCTGGTACCGCCTAAATTGGTGCTGACATATAAGCCCAGTACCTCGCTAAAAGATAAATTTAAGTAATCTTTTCCGTAAACTCTCCCAATATTATGAATGAAAAACTGAACATACAGGATTTTATAGATTTGCTTGCCGAGAAACACGGTATGAGCAAAAAGAATGCCGATAGTTTTGTGAAGGAATTTTTTCAACTGATTGAAGAAGCTCTGGAGAAGGACAAGTATGTGAAGATAAAGGGGCTGGGCGCTTTTAAACTGATTGATGTGGAAAGCCGGGAGAGTGTCAATGTCAATACGGGGGAACGTTTTGAGATACAGGGGTATACTAAGGTGTCATTTACGCCGGAACCATCGCTGAGAGATGCTATAAATAAACCTTTCTCTCATTTTGAAACAGTGGTTTTGAATGATAACACGGTGTTGGAAGATACACCTGTAGCTGATGATAGTGAAGATGAGGAGGCTTCGGAGAAAGCAGAAACGGGAGAAGATATTGTTGATGCTGAAGCGCCGGCGGATACAGAAATAGAACCTGCTGCGAGTGCGGAGGAAGTGCCGGAACCTGTAGAGAAAGAGGAAGAGGCTGTAGAAGTAGTAGAGAAATCAGAACCCCAGAAAGAGGTTTCTGCTCTTTCTGAAGAGGAGGAAGTTCCTGTGGAAGAGCCTTTGCCTGTTCCTGATGAAGAAACTCTTGAGAAGATAGACGAAGAATTGAAAAAAGCGGAGGAGATTGAAGAAGTCTCTGACAAAATAGAGACGGAAGAACTATCTGAAGAAACGGAGGCCGGAGAAGCGTCTGAAAAAGTAGAGATAGGGGAGGTGCCTGCGAAAGCAGAAGTAGAAAAAGCATCGGAGGAGGTATCTGTTGCAATGGCCGCAGAAGCAGAGACGAAGACTGAGCCGGAGCCGGTAGTTGGTCAGCCTGCGGAAAAGAAGGAAGCCGATTCTTCAACAATGAAATACTTTATAGGTATCGTTGCATTCGTTGTCGTGTTATGCTTCGGGGCTGTGGTTTATTTATATTATCCGGATATGTTTACATCCGAACCGCCTATGGAAAAGATTGCTGATGCAAAAGCGGATACGCCCGCCTTGGCAGACAGCATATCTGCAAAAGATACAACCCAATCAGCAAAAGCCGATACGATAGCCGAAACGCTTGCGGCAACTTCTAAACCCAAAGAGACTCCGGGAAATGCTCAGGTTGCTAAGTCTGAGACAACTAAAGAACAGAAGAAGCCGACAGTTGCGGAACCGTTTAAAGCAGATTCGGTGGGATATACTATTGTTGGAACGGAAGCCACTTATACTATAAAGGAAGGAGAAACATTGACAAGGGTAGCGCTTCGCTTCTACGGAACGAAAGCCTTGTGGCCATATATTGTGAAACATAACCCTAACGTCATTAAAAATCCGGATAACGTACCTTATGGTACGACAATCAAAATACCAAAATTGGTAAAGAAGCAGTAAAAAATTACTGCTTCTTTTTTTGTTAAATACTAAACTCTATGAAAGTAATTCAATCTAAAGGTTTCGCATTGTTTTTTAATAAAAATTAGCTGGTATGGTTAATTTATTCCCGTACTTTTGGGAGCGAAAAGTTAATTACCGACGTGGGAGTCGACTAAATGAGAAAATTAAACATTAAAAATAAATTGATTTATGGCTGAAACAATTGATATCCGCGAACTGAATGAGCGGATTGAAAGACAAAGCGCTTTCGTAACCAATCTTACTGCAGGCATGGACCAGGTTATCGTAGGACAAAAGCACCTGGTAGAGTCGTTGTTAATTGGTCTGTTGTCTGACGGACACGTTTTATTGGAAGGTGTGCCGGGGTTGGCGAAGACATTAGCTATCAAGACATTGGCTTCGCTGATTGATACGCAATATAGTCGTATCCAGTTTACACCTGATTTGCTGCCTGCCGACGTTATCGGTACGATGGTTTATAGTCAGAAAGACGAGACTTTCCAAATTAAGAAAGGTCCTGTTTTTGCAAACTTTGTGTTGGCAGATGAAATCAACCGTGCTCCGGCCAAGGTGCAGAGTGCTTTACTGGAAGCCATGCAGGAACGTCAGGTGACTATCGGTAATGAAACGTTTAAATTGCCTGAACCGTTCCTGGTACTTGCTACACAGAACCCAATCGAGCAGGAAGGCACTTATCCGTTGCCAGAGGCCCAGGTGGACCGTTTCATGCTGAAGGTTGTTATTGACTATCCGAAGGTGGAAGAAGAAAAACTGATTATCCGCCAGAATATCAGCAGTGATAAATTCAGCGTGAAGCTCATTTTGAAAGCAGATGAAATTATAGAAGCCCGCAAAGTGGTTCGCCAGGTTTATCTGGATGAAAAGATTGAGAAATACATTGTCGACATCGTATTTGCCACCCGCTATCCTGAGAAATATGATTTGAAAGAACTGAAAGATATGATTGGCTTTGGTGGTTCGCCCCGTGCATCTATCAATCTGGCACTGGCAGCCCGTAGTTATGCCTTTATCAAACGTCGTGGCTATGTTATTCCCGAGGATGTTCGTGCTGTAGCACATGATGTATTGCGCCATCGTATCGGTCTGACTTATGAAGCTGAAGCCAGCAATATGACTTCGGATGAAATTGTCAGCAAGATATTAAATAAGGTTGAAGTGCCTTAATGTGGGTGTTTTACGGTATTAATTACTAATGAATGGAAACTACTGAACTATTAAAAAAAGTTCGTCAGATTGAAATCAAGACGCGCGGATTATCCAGCAATATCTTTGCAGGCCAGTATCACTCGGCTTTCAAAGGTAGAGGTATGGCGTTCTCCGAAGTGCGCGAATATCAGTTTGGCGACGATATACGCGACATCGACTGGAATGTGACGGCACGCTTCCATAAGCCTTACGTAAAGGTGTTTGAAGAAGAACGCGAACTGACCGTGATGTTGATGGTAGATGTTTCCGGCAGTTTGGAATTTGGTACGGTGAAGCAGATGAAGAAGGATATGGTAACGGAAATTGCTGCTACCTTAGCTTTTTCTGCTATCCAGAATAATGATAAAATCGGTGTCATCTTCTTCTCGGATCGGATAGAGAAGTTCATTCCGCCCAAGAAGGGGCGCAAACATATTCTTTATATCATTCGTGAGCTGCTCGATTTCCATCCGGAAAGCCGCCGGACGAATATTCGTCTTGGCTTGGAGTATCTGACGAATGTAATGAAGCGCCGTTGCACTGCTTTTGTTTTGTCCGACTTCATCGATCAGGAAAGCTTCAAGAATGCCATCACCATTGCCAACCGCAAGCATGACGTGGTTGCTATTCAGGTTTATGACCGCCGTGTGGAAGATTTGCCCGCAGTGGGACTGATGAAGATTAAGGATGCGGAAACAGGTCATGAGCAATGGATTGACACTTCTTCGCGTGCTGTGCGTCGTGCTCACCATGATTGGTGGGTGAACAAACAGGTGGAACTGAACGAAACGTTTACCAAAAGCAATGTCGATAATGTGTCGGTGCGTACCGACCAGGATTATGTAAAGGCATTGATGAATTTGTTTGCGAAACGAAATTAATCGGAAAATGAAAAGATATTTATTTCTGATAACGCTGTTGACAGTATTGGCGGGTAGGAGCGTGGCCCAGTCGGTAACGGTGGATGCTACGATTGATTCTCTGCAAATCCTTATCGGAGAGCAGGCGAAGATTAAGCTCCAGGTGTCATTGGACGCTAATAAGAGTGCTATTTTTCCCGTCTATACCGATACGTTAGTGCGCGGAGTAGAGATTATCGATATTGCCAAACCGGATACTCAGATGCTGAATGACGGTAGGCGTTCGTTGATAACTCAGGAATACACCATCACTTCTTTCGACTCGGCACTTTATTATTTGCCACCGATGGAAGTATTGGTAGACAATCAGGCATACCGTTCCAAAGCTCTGGCATTGAAAGTGTATTCCATGCCGGTAGACACACTGCATCCCGACCAGTTCTTCGGCCCGAAGACAGTGATGAAAGTTCCGTTCGCTTGGGAAGATTGGTATGTGTCTATTACGTGTACCATCCTGTTTATTCCTATTCTTTTATTGTTGATTTATCTTGTTAAACGTATCTGCGATAATAAGCCGATTATCCGTAAGATAAAGGTAGAGCCGAAACTGCCGCCGCATCAATTGGCAATGCAGGAAATAGAGCGTATTAAGAGCGAGAAGGTTTGGCAAAAAGGTCAGCCGAAGGAGTATTACACTGAGTTGACGGATATTATTCGTACTTATATCAAAGATCGCTTCGGCTTCAATGCTTTGGAGATGACCTCGTCTGAAATTATAGATAAGCTAATGGAAATGAAGGATAAAGAGGCTATTGACGACTTGCGTTCTTTATTCCAGACGGCTGATTTGGTAAAGTTTGCCAAACATAATCCGTTGATGAATGAAAATGATGCAAATCTGATTAATGCGGTTGATTTCATTAATGATACGAAGGAGAAAATAGACGAAAATGCGAAGCCGCAGCCTACCGAGATTACCATTGTCGAAAAACGTTCTCTGCGTACCAAGATTTTACTGGGTGCAGGCATTGCCATATTGGCAGCGGCTCTTATCGGTTCGATGATATATGTGGGATTGAAGTTGTACAATTACATAGCCTGATAGGGGTTATGGGATGGCTTTAATCGTAAGTTGTAAATTGTAAAATTGTAAATATCATGGTTTTTGCCAATATTGAATATTTATTTTTGCTGCTGTTGCTTATACCTTATATAGTATGGTATATCATGAAACGGAAGAATAGTGAAGCTACACTTCAGATTTCGGACGCTCGTGTGTATGCGCATACTCCGAAAAGTTATAAGAACTACTTGTTGCATGCGCCGTTCGTGTTGCGGATAATGGCATTAATATTGCTTATCCTTGTATTGGCGCGTCCGCAAACTACTAATAGCTGGCAGAACAGTGAGATTGAAGGTATTGATATCATGCTTGCTATGGACGTTTCGACCAGTATGTTGGCTGAGGATTTGAAGCCGAACCGCCTGGAAGCGGCGAAGGATGTAGCAGCGGAGTTTATTAATGGACGGCCGAATGATAATATCGGTATTACGCTGTTTGCCGGGGAAGGTTTTATGCAATGCCCGCTTACTGTAGACCATGCCGTATTGCTGAATTTGCTTAAAGATGTGAAATGCGGATTGATTGAGGACGGTACGGCAATGGGTATGGGTATTGCGAATGCCGTGACTCGCTTGAAGGATAGCAAGGCAAAATCAAAAGTTATCATTCTGTTGACGGACGGTGTTAATAATAAGGGAGATATTTCTCCGTTGACAGGCGCAGAAATAGCCAAGAGTTTTGGTATCCGGGTTTATACAATCGGGGTAGGCACTAATGGAATGGCTCCTTATCCCATTCCGGTGGGAGGAACCGTCCAATACATTAATCAACCGGTAGAGATTGACGAAAAGACCTTGACACAGATTGCCGGTACGACAGATGGTAACTATTTCCGTGCTACTAGTAACTCTAAATTGAAAGAGGTATATGAAGAAATTGATAAGTTGGAGAAAACAAAACTGAATGTGAAAGAATATAGCAAGCGCCAAGAAGAATTTCGATGGTTTGCATTGGCGGCCTTCTTGTGTGTGTTGCTTGAAGTCTTGTTGCGTAACTCTATATTGAAGAAAATACCATAAATTGTAAATAGAAGATGTTTCGATTTGAAGAACCTGCATATTTGTACTTGTTGCTGTTGCTGCCTTTGTTGGCAGCCTTCTACTTGTACTCCAATTATCGGAGGCGAAAAGCTATTCGTAGATTTGGTGATCCGGTGCTGATGGCACAACTGATGCCGAATGTTTCCAAGTATCGTCCGGATGTGAAGTTTTGGATGGTGCTGGCTGCTATCGGGTTGTTTGCTGTGTTGTTGGCTCGTCCGCAATTCGGCTCTAAGTTGGAGACTGTGAAGCGTCAGGGAGTAGAGGTGATGATTGTACTGGATATTTCTAATTCAATGCTGGCGCAAGATGTACAACCCAGTCGTCTGCAAAAAGCAAAGAGATTAGTGGCGCAACTGGTGGATAAGATGCAAAATGACAAGGTCGGCATGATTGTATTTGCCGGTGATGCATTTACACAGCTTCCTATTACAAGCGACTATATCTCTGCCAAGATGTTTCTGGAGTTTATTGACCCTTCGTTGATATCAAAGCAAGGTACGGCGATTGGAGCGGCTCTTAATTTAGCAACCCGTAGTTTTACACCGCAGGAAGGTGTGGGGCGTACAGTAATTCTTATCACCGATGGTGAAAACCATGAAGGCGGTGCGGTTGAAGCTGCTAAAGCTGCGGCAGAGAAGGGTATTCAGGTCAATGTACTCGGTGTGGGATTACCCGACGGAGCGCCTATTCCGGTGGAAGGTACGAACGATTATCGCCGCGACCGTGATGGAAATGTTGTCGTTACACGTCTGAATGAACAGATGTGCCAGGAAATCGCTAAAGCCGGTAACGGTATCTATGTACGGGTGGATAATACGAACGGTGCTCAGAAAGCAATCAGTCAGGAAATCAATAAAATGGCGAAAGCTGATGTGGAAACACAGGTATATACAGAGTTCAATGAACAGTTCCAAGCCGTAGCATGGGTTATTTTATTACTGCTTTTGGCGGAAATGTTGATATTGGAGCGTAAGAACCCTCTGTTCCGCAACATTCATTTGTTTTCTAATAAGAAATGATGCGTATGTTACAGAAGAAATATATAGGAATGGTTTTGCTGCTACTAGTGGCAGTTGCGGCTTCGGCACAAAAAGCTGAACGTGATTTTATCCGTAAGGGAAACCGTTTATTTAAAGATAGTGTGTACGTCGATGCGGAAGTGAACTATCGGAAGGCTTTGGAGGTAAATCCAAAGTCTACAATCTCTATGTTCAATCTCGGAAATACACTGATGCAACAGAACAAGTTGAAAGAGGCTATGAAGCAATATACTTCCACGACGAAAATAGAGAAGGACAAATCTAATCTAGCGCAGATTTATCATAATATGGGGGTTATTCTCCAATCGCAAAAGGATTATGCCAAGGCAGTAGAGGCGTATAAGCAATCGTTACGCAACAATCCGAAAGACGATGAAACGCGCTACAATCTGGCTTTGGCCCAGAAAATGTTGAAAGACCAACAACAAAACCAACAAAATCAAGACCAAAATCAACAAAACAAAGATCAGGAACAAGACAAGAAAGACCAAAATAAGGACCAACAGCAGAATAAAGATCAGCAACAGCAACAACCTCAATCACAGAAGGATAAGAACGACATGTCTAAAGAGAATGCCGAACAACTTTTGAATTCAGTGATGCAGGATGAGAAAGATGTGCAGGATAAGGTGAAAAAACAGCAAATACTTCAAGGTGGTCGCTTGGAGAAAGATTGGTAATAAATATAATGAAGAAATAATATATGAGAAAAATAGTTTTCTTATGGATAGCGCTGATGGCAATCAGTTTACATGCTTTTGCTGATAGCAAGGTATCGTTTGCTGCGTCTGCACCTGATGCGGTAGCGGTAGGCGAACAGTTCAGGCTGTCGTACACGGTAACCACACAGAAAGTGAGAGATTTTAAAGTTCCATCCATCAAGGGATTCGATGTGTTGATGGGGCCTAGCCGTTCGCAGCAAAGTAGTGTACAGATTATTAACGGACAGACTACTTCGACCAGCAGTATTACATTTACTTATATCCTGATGGCCACAACAGAAGGTAGTTTCACTATTCCGGGGGCTACTATTACCGCAGACGGTAATCAAATGGTTTCTAACTCTGTATATGTCAAGGTGTTACCCGCAGATCAAGACGCTGGAGCATCTTCCGGAAACAATGACAGACAGCGCGGCCAGACAAGCCGTGCTTCATCAGGGACGACTGTCTCTGGCGGTGATTTATTTATTCTACCTACTGTCAGTAAGACCACCATATATGAGCAAGAGGCTTTTCTCTTGACTTATAAGATATATACTTTGGTTGACTTACGTGGTTTTGATAATGTGAAACTTCCGGACTTTAAAGGATTTCATTCGCAAGAGGTAGAGTTGCCTAATGATCGTAAATGGAGTTTGGAGTATTATAAAGGAAGAAATTATCAAACAACTATATATCGCCAATTTGTACTATTTCCGCAACAATCCGGAAAGCTGACAATTGAACCGGCTCATTTTGATGCTTCTATCGCTAGAGCAACTCAAGTAGCTGACCCATTTGAGGCATTCTTCAATGGCGGTAGTAATTATGTAGAAGTTAAGAAGGCTTTGATAACGCCTCAATTGAATATTGATGTGAAGCCTTTGCCTGATGGCAAGCCTGTTGGTTTCTCTGGTGGAGTGGGAGAGTTTAGCATTTCTTCTTCTATAAACAGTACGGATGTTAAAACGAATGATGCAGTTACACTGAAATTGGTTATTTCCGGTACAGGTAACTTGAAATTGATATCTACTCCGGAAGTGAAGCTCCCGGAGGACTTTGAAGTTTATGATCCGAAGGTCGATAATAAGTTTCGATTGACAAGTGCAGGGCTTTCAGGAAGTCAGATAATTGAATATCTGGCAATTCCTCGCAATGCCGGAACGTATAAAATTCCTGCAGTTAAGTTCAGTTACTTTGATATCAAGTCTTCTACCTATAAGACTTTAACTACCGAGGAGTATGAACTACATGTAGGAAAAGGTGCTGGTAATGCGGCCCAAACTATAGCCAATTTTACGAATAAGGAAGATTTGAAAGTGCTGAACGAGGATATTCGCTATATCAAGCAGAATAATGTGACCCTTTCTCAGAAAGGTGACTTCTTCTTTGGTTCTTTACTTTGGTGGCTATTTTATATAATACCGGGTATTGCATTTATTTTGTTCTTTATCATATATCGTAAGCAAATTGCTGCTAATGCCAATGTTGCCAAGATGCGCACAAAGAAGGCTAATAAAGTGGCTGTGAAACGAATGAAACAAGCCGGAAAGTTATTGGCTGAAAGCAAGAAAGATGCATTCTACGATGAAGTATTGAAGGCACTTTGGGGATATATCAGTGATAAATTGAATATTCCGGTTTCCCGCTTGTCTAAGGATAATATAGAGGAAGAACTCCGTAATTATGGAGTGAATGATGCGTTGATAAAAGATTTTCTGGATGCATTGAATAACTGTGAATTTGCTCGTTTTACTCCTGGTGATGATAATCAGGCTATGGATAAGGTTTATTCGACTTCATTGGAAGTTATCAGCAAGATGGAAAACTCTATAAAACATTAATTGGAGGACACGATGATGAAGAAAATAATATCTTTTACTCTTGGTCTGATGATGACAGTAGTTGCTTGGGGACAAAATACTACTACCATGGCGGATACCTTGGCGTCAGCGGATTCTGTTTCTATCGGTTCACATACGGAATTTTCTGCTGCAAAGTTGGAAGATGATGATAATGTGACGAAAGCTGAAGGTGACAGTGCCTATATTCGAAATGATTACGCTTCTGCTATCCAAATTTATGAGAATTTATTGAAGAAGGGCGAATCTGCCGAAGTTTATTATAATTTGGGAAACAGCTATTATAAAGCTGACGATATAGCAAGAGCCATCCTAAACTATGAACGCGCCTTATTATTGCAACCGGGTAATGCGGATATTCGTGCAAATTTAGAGATAGCCCGTTCTAAAACAGTCGATAAAATTGCTCCAGTGCCTGATATCTTCTTTGTAGCATGGATTAAATCATTGATTAACTGCCTGAGTGTAGATGCATGGGCTAGATTAGGAGTCATATTTTTTATGCTTTTACTTGTATCGCTCTATCTCTTTTTCTTCTCTAAACAGATTGTATGGAAGAAAACAGGTTTTATAGTTGGCGTAATACTCTTGGTATTTGTGATATTGAGTAATGTTTTTGCTTCGCAACAAAAAAATGAGTTGATGAACCGGAATGAAGCTATTATTTTGTCTCCCAGCGTGACTGTACGCAGCACACCGAGTGAAAGTGGTACTAGCTTATTCATCTTGCACGAAGGCCATAAGGTCGAGATAAAAGATAATTCCATGCGCGAGTGGAAGGAGATTCGTTTAAAAGACGGTAAAGTAGGATGGGTACCTACTGCCGCAATAGAAGTGATTTAATAGAAAATCAGTAGCGAGATATAAGGGTGTCCTCACGAATGCCAAAGATTATTAGTAATCTTAGCATTTGCGAGGACGCTCTTTTGGCATTTGTAAAATGTTAAACACCAAACAGGAAAATATGAGCAATTTGTTTGTTTTATCCTTTTTTTCCTTAAGTTTATAGCGTGATAATAGAAATATAGAGTATTAACCATTAAATTTATGAATATGAGAACAATAACATTTAATGAATTGCGTAAAATTAAAGATTCATTGCCCAGTGGTAGCATGCATAGAATAGCCGATGAACTCGGTCTTAACGTTGACACAGTGAGAAACTTCTTCGGTGGTCACAATTTTAAAGAAGGTAAAAGTGTTGGAATTCACTTGGAGCCGGGACCAGATGGCGGTTTAGTAATGCTTGATGATACTACAGTTCTTGATCGAGCTTTAAAGATTTTAGATGAAGTGGCTAGTGAAACGATAGAAACTGCTCGGGCTTAGGAAAAGAGAGTAAAAAGGATTCCAATTGCTGATGAAACAATTGGGATTTCTTATTTGTTGTATAAACACTTAAATAATGAGTTTATGGAAGATAAATTAGTAACCTTAGCTATTCTGACGTATGCAAAAGCACAGATACTGAAGAACGTCCTTGAAAATGAAGGTATTGATACTTACATTCATAATGTAAATCAAATACAGCCGGTCGTATCTTCCGGTGTACGCGTGCGCATTAAAGAAAGTGATTTACCCCATGTTTTGAAAATTACTGAAAGTTCGGCATGGTTGTCTGAAGATGTAGTAGGGGGGGGAAGGCTCCGAAAGTAGAGAGTGTAAGTAACAAAGTTATAATTCCTGTTGATTTTTCAAATTATTCGATGAAAGCATGCGAATTTGGCTTTAACTTTGCACAAAATATAGGTGCGGAGGTAGTCTTGTTGCATGTCTATTTTACGCCTATTTATGCGAGTTCTTTGCCATATGGAGATGTATTCAACTATCAGTTAAGTGACGAAGAGAATGTAAAGAATATCTTACAGAAGGTGCATTCGGATTTGAACGCATTATCTGATAAAGTAAAGGAAAAAGTAGCTTCTGGTGAATTCCCTAATGTTAAGTATACGTGTGTATTACGTGAAGGAATTCCTGAAGAGGAAATATTACGTTATGCTAAAGAGTACCGCCCTAGAATTATTATAATGGGTACACGCGGTAAGAATCAAAAGGATATTGATTTGATTGGTAGTGTGACAGCAGAGGTTATTGAACGTAGCCGCATACCGGTTCTAGCTATTCCTGAGAATACCCCGTTTAAACAGTTTGCAGAAGTTAAGCGTATTGCGTTCATTACCAACTTTGATCAACGTGATTTAATAGCATTTGATTCTTTGATTAATAGTTTTAAATCATTCCATTTCTCAGTTTCCTTAATTCATCTTGCCGATGTGAAAGATACTTGGAATGAAATTAAATTAGGTGGTATTAAAGAGTATTTCCAAAAGCAGCATCCTCAGTTAGATATTCATTATGATGTCATTGAAAATGATGATTTCTTAAATACTTTTGATAAGTATATTAAATCTAATCATATAGATATTATCACACTTACATCATACAAGAGAAATATATTTTCTCGTTTATTTAATCCTGGAATTGCGAGAAAGATGATTTTCCATTCTGATACGCCGTTGTTAGTTATATGTGGTCGTTCTAGTTAGTTCTACTTTGCATCCATCTGCCAAGTAGTACACTGGGGCTTGTGCACCGCAAAGATAGGAACTACAATTGAGATATAATCATGATTATGTTTAATATATTAAGAGCATTACTGAAACAATTTCCCCTATTTGTTTATTAAAACTATAAAAACGAAAAAAAGCCTAACCGAATTTTTTTGGTTAGGCTTTATAATATACAGTATTATATATCAATTACTGCATCATCTTCTCAATTTCATCAAATTCAGGTCCCATTTCTAAGTTATAATAAACTCGATATAAACCGTTCAACCACAAATCTTTTTGATCAGGTTTTAACTCTCTTGCTTTCTCATAGTTGGGTCTTGCATTTTCGTAGAAAGCTTTCAATGTAGCCTGGTCCTCTTTGTATTTGGGATCATTGACATCAGTTGTAGCTTTTTCTGAGAAGTCTTGCGCTTGTAAACAGTAGATTAAACCTAAGTTAGAATATGCTTCTGCATAGCTTGGATCCACTGCAATAGTCTTTTTGTAGAACTCAATAGCCTTATCATAATCTTTCATATTGTGATAAAGATATCCTTTCACATACAAGTAGAATGTATTATTAGGGTCCTTAACCAACATGTCATCGGCAAATTGCATAGCTTCATCATACTTATTATTATTGCTATAATAATCAATTAAATGACCAAAGAAGAATGGATGGTCAGGATACTTTTGGATACCTTCTTTTAAAGAAGCAATCCATTTTACAGTATCTCCCTGAGCTTTCAGCGCAGTAGAAATAAATTCCATTGCATATTTTCCAACTTCTTTATCTTCTTTTGCATACGGAGCATACTTCAAAACGCTGGGATAATCTTCCATTTTGGCAGCCGCTAAACTAGCATAGTAAGCAATTTGAGGTAATACAGTATCTGTTTGCAACAGGTTTTCTTTCTCAAACATCGGGTTTGCGGCAATATCTACGTAAGTTGCAAAGAAATCAAAAGCTTCTTTATTATTATCCAAGTTGAAAAATTGGATACCGCCATTGATTAAGTTAGGACGAACAGCCAATATGGCAGCAGAATTAGGTTTTCTATATTTATTTTTAATTTTACCCTTTTCATTGGGAACTTGTGCCAATTCGTCACATTTGAAATAATATTTGCACATATTCAATGCACTATTATACACCTTCAGAGTATCATAGGGCTTTCTCAAATAGGTATTCTCCATTTCCTTTTCATTGATTCTCTTTTGAATAAATCCTGCAATATCCCATGTCTCAGGGTCATTTTTTGTTTCAGGATTAGTCAAGGCGCCACCAATTAGTTGCTCTGCTTTGGCAAAGTCCGGTTTTACTTCATTAGCAATGCTTTTGGCTTCCTTTACATTCTTTGCTTGAGCAAAAGTAAAGCCTGCAACAAGTAGTAAAACCATTGAAAATAGTACTCTTTTCATGATTGTAGAAAATTTTAAATTAATATTATTATGTCTATTCCTTATTTTCATTATTTATTTCATCTTGGGGATTTTCCGTTGTATCCGTATCTCCCTCTTCTATCAAGTCCTCCTCATTTTCTGATGTAACCTTGCATACTGAACCGATTTCATCGTTACGTTTCTCAAGGTTAATCAGTCGTACACCCTGCGTCGCACGTCCCATAATACGAACCTCAGCTACCTTCAGACGGATAGTGATGCCGGACTTATTGATAATCATCAAATCATTTTCATCTGTCACAGATTTGATAGCCACCAATTTACCGGTTTTGTCGGTGATATTCATGGTCTTTACACCCTTACCACCACGGTTGGTCTTACGATAGTCCTCAATGTCGGAACGCTTACCATATCCTTGTTCGGATACTACCATAATAGTTTCGTTTTCAGGATCCTTGATACAAACCATTCCGATAACTTCATCTAGTCCGTCTTCATCAAGGGTTATACCACGTACACCGGTTGCTGTACGTCCCATAACGCGCACGGCACTCTCATGGAAACGAATGGCACGTCCATTGCGATTGGCTATGATGATTTCATTATTACCATTAGTCATACGCACTTCAATAACACGATCGTCTTCACGGATTGTAATAGCGTTGACACCATTTTGGCGAGGACGAGAATATTGCTCAAGTAATGTTTTCTTAATTACACCATTCTTGGTGCAGAATAATACATAATGGCTGTTGATGAAATCTTGGTCACCCAAGTTTTTCACACGCAGATATGCGTTTACAGCATCGTCAGAATCAATATTCAGCAGATTTTGAATAGCACGTCCTTTCGAATTCTTCGTTCCTTCAGGGATTTCATATACCTTCAGCCAATAACACTTACCTTTTTGTGTAAAGAACATCATAGTATTGTGCATAGTGGCCGGATATATGTGCTCTACAAAGTCCTCATCGCGTGTTTCAGTTCCCTTGGAACCTACACCACCACGGTTTTGAGCACGGAATTCACTCAACGGTGTGCGCTTGATGTATCCCATATGTGAAATGGTAATAATCATTTCATCATCCGCATAAAAATCTTCCGGATTAAATTCCTCTGAAGAATAAACAATTTCCGATCGGCGCTCGTCTCCGTATTTATCTTTAATTTCGATTAATTCATCTTTGATGACCTTACGGCAAAGCTCGTCGTTTACAAGTGTTTCTTCCAAATAAGCTATTTGCTTCTGAATTTCTTCGTATTCGGCATGTAATTGGTCTTGCGCCAGTCCGGTCAATTGACGCAAGCGCATTTCTACAATAGCGCGCGACTGGATTTCTGTTAGCTCAAAACGTTCCATTAAGCCGGTAATGGCATCATTAGGCGTTTTTGCAGCCCGGATAATCTTGATTACTTCATCGATATTATCCGATGCGATAATCAAACCTTCCAAGATATGAGCGCGCTCTTTAGCCTTACGCAAATCATACTGTGTACGACGGATAACCACATCGTGGCGGTGTTCTACGAAGTATTTGATAAGATCTCTAAGATTTAGCAGGCGTGGACGACCATGTACCAGTGCAACATTATTCACACCGAAGGAAGTCTGCAATAGTGTCATCTTATAGAGCTTGTTCAGCACTACGCTGGCGTTGGCATCACGTTTAATGTCAATAACGATACGCATGCCGTCACGGTCAGATTCATCATTAGCATTAGAGATACCTTCTATTCTCTTTTCGTTAGCCAAATCAGCGATTGATTTTATCAATTCAGCTTTGTTGACACCGTATGGTATTTCCGTAACGACGATTTTATCGTGGGTTGAAGTAGTTTCAATCTCCGCTTTAGCACGCATAATAACGCGTCCACGTCCCGTAAGATATGCTTCACGTACACCACTCATACCATATATATATCCTCCGGTCGGGAAGTCGGGAGCTTTAACATATGTCATTAACTCTTCAATATCTATATCGTTGTTCTCGATATAAGCAACACAAGCGTCAATAACCTCGGTTAAGTTGTGAGTCGGCATATTCGTTGCCATACCCACAGCAATACCAGAAGCGCCGTTTACCAAAAGGTTTGGAATACGAGTAGGCATAACGGTAGGCTCCTGCAAAGAGTCGTCGAAGTTGTTTTGCATATCAACGGTTTCTTTGTCAAGGTCTTGCATCATTTCCTCGCCAATCTTTTGCAAGCGACATTCAGTATAACGCATGGCGGCTGCACTGTCACCGTCCACAGAACCATAGTTGCCTTGTCCGTCTACAACCATGTAACGCATAGCCCAAGGCTGTGCCATGCGGACCAACGCTCCATAAACGGAAGAGTCACCATGAGGGTGATACTTACCTAACACTTCTCCTACAACTCTGGCTGATTTTTTATAAGGTTTATCTGACGTATTTCCCAGTCCCATCATTCCGAAAAGAATTCTTCGGTGAACGGGCTTAAAACCATCTCTAACATCTGGAAGGGCACGCGAAACAATGACCGACATGGAGTAGTCAATGTACGATGACTTCATTTCCTCCTCGATGTTAATCTTTATAATTCTGTCTTGTTCAAGCATTTAAAAAGATTATTAATTATACATTTTCGGGTTTGTGAAAAACCACGCTAAAGTACTGCTTTTTTTTACGATATACAAAAGTTTTCTTTCATAAACTTTGTTGTTATTGCAAACCGGCAGATAAACCCGCTGAATATATTCCATTTGCATTCAATTACGATTTATCATCTTTTCTCTTCATGTCATTGCTGCAATGAGTTCAGAAATCATTGCAGCAATCAATTCAGGAATCATTGCAGCAATGATTTCTGAATTGATTCAAAATAGGTCATCTTGCGCTTGGATTGAATTTGCAGCTTATATAATATAAAGGTATAGAAGCAAAGTGAAGGGCTTTTTGCTATTTGTGGCACGGGATTTGTATATTATTAATTCAGTTTATGACGCGCAATAATTATAAATGCGTATCTTTGTATATTATAATCTTTTAATGGAGGAGAAAGAATTAGTATGAACAATCAATTTTCACAAAGAGTTTCTGATATTATAACTTATAGCAGAGAAGAAGCCAATCGATTGAGAAATAGATATATCGGTCCGGAACATCTTCTGCTTGGCATGTTGCGTGACGGCAGAGGAAAAGCTATAGAGATATTGATGAAACTTGATATAGACTTGAAGCAGGTGAAGAAACGTATTGAAAGCTTCCTGAAGGAAGTAGAAGACGATACCCTCTTGCCTGATGCAGAGGTGCCTTTGTCTCCTATGAGTGCTAAAATATTGAAAATGTGTATGCTGGAAGCACGTCTTTTAAAGAGTGCTACTGCCGACACAGAACATGTTTTATTGGCAATATTGAAAGACGGAGATAATTTAGCAGCAACGGTTTTGGAAGAAAGCCAAGTAAATTATCAATCTGTATTTGAACAACTTTCGATGAAATCGACGAATCCGAATGCAGGAATGGGTTTTACTGAAGATGACGAGGAGGAAGATGAAGAGGATATGAATATGTCGCGCTCCTCACGAGGAAGTGCTACAGGTCCGTCTGCATCAGCCCAAACTGCGCCTAAGAAACCATCCAATGATACTCCGGTGCTGGATAACTTTGGAATGGATATGACACGTGCTGCCGAAGAAGGTAAATTGGACCCTGTTGTCGGACGTGAACGCGAGATAGAACGTTTGGTACAGATATTGAGTCGCCGTAAGAAAAACAATCCAGTGCTGATTAGTGAACCGGGTGTCGGTAAATCAGCTATTGTAGAAGGTTTAGCGCTACGCATTGTTCAAAAGAAAGTGTCGCGTATCCTGTTTGATAAGCGTGTGGTAATGCTTGATATGACATCCGTAGTGGCCGGAACGAAATATCGCGGGCAGTTTGAAGAACGTATCCGTTCCATAATCAATGAGTTGCAGAAGAACCCGAATGTAATTCTCTTCATTGATGAAATCCACACGATTGTGGGTGCAGGTGCAGCAGCAGGGTCTATGGATGCTGCCAATATGCTGAAACCGGCTTTGGCACGTGGCGAAATACAATGTATTGGTGCTACGACCCTCGATGAATACAGAAAGAATATAGAAAAGGATGGTGCATTGGAACGTCGTTTTCAGAAGGTGATTGTAGAACCTACTACGGCTGAAGAAACGCTTCAAATATTGAAGAACATCAAAGAGAAGTATGAAGATCACCACAATGTGAACTATACGGACGAAGCATTAGAAGCATGTGTCAAGTTGGCAGACCGTTATATCACAGATCGTAACTTCCCGGATAAGGCTATCGATGCCTTAGATGAAGCCGGTTCGCGAGTGCATCTGACCAATATTAGTGTTCCGAAAGAGATTGAAGAACAGGAAAAGCTGATAGAAGAAGCTCGTATATTAAAGGCAGAAGCGGTGAAATCGCAGAATTTTGAGTTGGCTGCCAGCTATCGTGACCGTGAGAAAGAACTTTCTGCCCGTTTGGATGAAATGAAAGCGGAATGGGAAGCTCGGTTGAAAGACGACCGGCAGACGGTGGGCGAAGAAGAAATCGCTAATGTTGTTTCTATGATGTCCGGAGTACCCGTGCAACGCATGGCACAAGCAGAAGGGCTTAAACTGGCCGGCATGAAAGAAGAGCTGCAAGCGAAAGTCGTAGCTCAAGATGCCGCTATCGAAAAGCTGACAAAAGCTATCCTGCGTAGTCGTGTAGGTTTGAAAGACCCGAACCGACCCATTGGAACATTCATGTTTCTTGGTCCTACGGGTGTTGGTAAAACGCATCTGGCAAAGCAATTAGCTAAATATATGTTCGGCTCGACTGATGCCTTGATACGTATCGACATGAGTGAATATATGGAGAAATACACTGTATCACGCATGATTGGTGCTGCTCCTGGATATGTCGGCTATGAAGAAGGCGGCCAGTTGACCGAAAAGGTACGCCGTAAACCCTACTCCATCGTCTTGCTAGATGAAATAGAAAAGGCTCATCCGGATGTATTTAATATCCTGCTACAAGTGTTGGACGAAGGTCGTTTGACTGACAATTATGGCAGAACCATTGACTTCAAGAATACGGTTATCATTATGACTTCGAACATCGGAACCCGGCAGTTGAAAGAGTTCGGACGTGGTGTAGGTTTCGCGGCACAGAGCCGTACGGACGACAACGAGTACTCTCGCAGTGTTATCCAGAAGGCGCTGAACAAGACCTTTGCTCCTGAGTTTCTGAACCGTTTGGACGAAATCATTACGTTCGACCAACTTTCCCTGGATGCTATCACAAAGATTGTCGATATAGAGTTGAAAGGTTTGTTTGAACGTATTGAAGCTATTGGTTATAAGTTGGTTGTAGATGATGAAGCAAAGAAATTCCTTGCATCGAAAGGCTACGATGTGCAGTTTGGTGCTCGCCCGTTGAAGCGTGCTATTCAGAACTATCTGGAAGACGGGCTTTCGGAACTGATAGTCTCCGCCGGTGTGAAGCCGGGTGATACGGTCAGCGTCTCTGTGAATAAAGAGAAGGAAGAACTGAGTGTTCTGAAAGTGTAATTCCGAGCTTCAATATAAAACAGTCAAAATGTCAGTCCAGTATGGACTGGCATTTTTTTTGTTTTTTACTTGCAAACAATAAAAACATAATCCTAAAAATATAAAGTAGTATGCAAAAAGGAAATATTGGGGTAACAACAGAGAACATCTTCCCCGTTATCAAAAAGTTTTTGTACAGCGATCATGAAATCTTCCTTCGTGAATTGGTGTCTAATGCCGTCGATGCAACGCAGAAGCTGAAAACACTGGCTTCCATTGGTGAGTATAAAGGAGAAGTCGGTGGTTTGACCGTTCATGTTTCTTTGGGCAAAGATACAATTACCGTATCTGATCATGGTATTGGGCTTACTGCAGAAGAAATCGATAAATACATCAACCAGATTGCATTCTCCGGTGCTAATGATTTCTTGGAGAAATATAAAAACGATGCCAATGCTATCATCGGCCATTTCGGACTTGGTTTCTACTCCGCCTTCATGGTGGCCAAGAAAGTAGAGATTGCCACTAAATCCTATCAAGAAGGTGCTAAAGCTGTGAAATGGACTTGCGATGGCAGTCCGGAGTTCACAATCGAGGATACAGACAAAGCAGAACGTGGTACTGATATCGTTCTTTATATCGACGATGATTGCAAGGAATTTCTGGAAGAAGCACGCGTGTCTTCTTTATTGAAGAAATATTGCAGTTTCCTTCCTATCCCCGTTGCATTCGGCAAAAAGAAAGAATGGAAAGACGGTAAGCAGGTTGAAACGGCAGAAGATAATATCATCAACGATTCAAACCCGCTGTGGACGCTGAAACCCAGTGAGTTGAAGGATGAGGACTATAAGAAATTCTACCGCGACCTCTATCTGATGTCCGACGAACCGCTGTTCTGGATACATCTGAATGTGGACTATCCGTTCCACCTCACCGGTATCCTGTATTTCCCCAAAGTCAAGAGCAATATCGAACTGAACAAGAACAAGATACAGCTCTATTGTAACCAGGTATATGTGACCGATTCTGTCGAGGGCATCGTCCCCGACTTCCTCACCTTGCTGCACGGTGTACTCGATTCGCCGGACATTCCGTTGAACGTATCCCGTTCTTATTTGCAGAGTGATGCAAACGTGAAGAAGATTTCCACGTATATCACGAAGAAAGTGTCTGACCGTCTGCAATCCATCTTCAAGAACGACCGTCCTCAGTTTGAAGAGAAATGGAACGACCTGAAAATCTTTATCAATTACGGAATGCTCACTCAGGAGGATTTCTATGATAGAGCGAAGGATTTTGCCCTTTTCACCGATACCGACAATAAACATTATACTTTCGAAGAGTATAAGACTTTGATTAAAGATAATCAGACGGATAAGGACGGAAACCTGATTTATCTCTACGCCAACGATAAAGACGAGCAGTATAGCTACATCGAAGCTGCCAAGAATAAGGGCTACAATGTTCTGCTGATGGACGGTCAGCTCGATATTGCTTTAGTGAGCATGTTGGAGCAGAAGTTTGAGAAAGTACGTTTCACCCGTGTAGACAGCGATGTGATTGACAATCTGATTGTGAAGGAAGACAAGAAAAATGAGGCGCTCGAAGCCGGCAAGCAAGAAGCGCTCTCTGCAATCTTCAAGAGCCAGTTGCCGAAGATAGAGAAAACAGAATTCAGCATCATGGCGCAGTCTTTGGGCGAAAATACTTCTCCGGTGATGATTACTCAAAGCGAGTATATGCGTCGTATGAAGGAAATGGCTAACATTCAGGCTGGCATGAGTTTCTATGGTGAAATGCCGGATATGTTCAATCTAGTGCTGAACTCCGATCATGAACTGGTAAAAGAAATTCTGGCGGATGAAGATAAGGAATGTGAAGCAGCCGTTGCTCCTGTACAGAAGGAAATGGAAGACGTTGACAAACGTCGTAATGACCTGAGAAAGAATCAGGAAGGCAAGAAAGATGAAGAAATTCCTACTGCCGAGAAAGATGAAGTGAATGATTTGGACAAGAAATGGGAAGAACTGAAAACGCAGAAAGAAAGCGTTTATGCCGTTTATGCCGCCAAGAATAAGGTTGTTCGCCAGTTGATTGATTTGGCATTGCTTCAGAATGGAATGTTGA
Source organism: Bacteroides sp. (assembly GCA_021203515.1). GTDB lineage: Bacteria > Bacteroidota > Bacteroidia > Bacteroidales > Bacteroidaceae > Bacteroides. Next base: position 46,188 of record JAJQAY010000102.1, read on the forward strand.
AGGGCGAAGCATTGAATAACTTTGTAAAGAGAAGCATCGACCTGATTCGGTAAGACCCTTTAAATTTCTATATACAGAGAGGTTGCTCAAAAGGACTTTGTCCGTTGAGCCAACCTCTTTTTTTGTTTGTTATGTATGTTTTTTCCGTTGGATACGAAGTTTCTAGAAACTAATGTTTATATTTGAACATTGAATAAATCATCCGGAACAGTATAATTCATGAAAAGATTTCTTTTGCTTTTATTGATTTGCCTGTTGGCTCTACCATTTGTTCAGGCTCAGAAGGTGGGGCTTGTTTTGAGTGGCGGTGGTGCAAAAGGTATGACGCATATCGGCATCATTCGTGCTTTGGAGGAAAACAATATTCCTATTGATTACATTGCAGGAACCTCTATGGGAGCCATTATCGGTTCTCTTTATGCGATGGGTTATTCTCCGGACGATATGGAAGCCCTGATCCGTTCGGAAGAATTCAAACGTTGGTACTCCGGCAAAGTAGAGCCTAAATATGGGTATTATTTCAAGAAGAACCGCCCCACACCGGAATTTTTCAATATCCGTTTTGCTTTCAGAGATTCGCTGCATGTGAAGCCGCAGATACTTCCCACGAGCATGGTCAATCCCATTCAGATGAATTTGGTGTTTGTCGAGCTGTTTGCACGTGCTACGGCTGCCTGTGACGGCAATTTCAATAACTTGTTTGTCCCCTTCCGTTGCATTGCTTCGGATGTGTACAACAAAAGGCCGTTGATTATGCGTCATGGAGACTTGGGCGATGCAGTTCGTGCTTCCATGAGCTTTCCGTTTGTCTTCAAGCCGATAGAGATAGACAGTGTTTTGGCCTATGACGGTGGCATTTACAATAATTTCCCGACTGACGTGATGCGCGAGGATTTCAAGCCGGAAGTCATAATCGGCAGCGTGGTGGCCGCCAATCCCAGCAAGCCTAAGGAAAATGATCTCATGAGCCAACTCGAAAACATGATTATGCAGAAGACGGACTATACGCTTCCCGATTCTTTGGGTATCATTATGAACTTCAAGTACGATGATGTGAACCTGCTAGACTTTGATCGTCTGCAAGAGCTGCACGATATCGGTTACAATCGGACTATCAGTATGATGGACTCCATAAAAAGCCGTGTTCATCGCAGGGTGAATGCCGAGAATGTCCGTTTGAGGCGTATGGTATACCGCAGTAGTTTGCCGCAATTCCGATTTCGGGATATCCATATCGAAGACGCCAATGCACAGCAGCAGGCTTATATTAAGAAAGAATTTCATGATGAAGACTACGAAATTTTCACTTATGAAGACTTGAAGCGTGGTTATTTCCGTTTGTTGGCGGACAATATGATATCTGAAATCGTTCCTCATGCTGTCTATGACCCTCAGAGCGACCTCTATGAACTTCATTTGAAGGTTAAAATGGAAGATAACTTCTCGGTGCGCATGGGTGGAAGCGTTTCTGCCACCAGTTCCAACCAGATACATTTGGGATTGGGATATCAGAACTTGAACTACTATGCCAAAGAGGTTACTTTGGACGGCCAGATTGGCAAAATTTACAATAATGCCCAATTGATGGCAAAGATAGATCTGCCTACACATATCCCGACCTCTTACCGCCTCATAGCCTCCATCAGCACGTTCGACTATTATCGAAAGGACAAACTCTTTTCGCGGAACGATAAACCTTCATTCAACTCTAAAGATGAACGTTTTGTGAAGCTGATGGTAGCCTTACCCTTTTTAGCGAATAAACGGGCTGAATTCAGTATCGGATATGGAAAGCTTCAGGACAATTATTTTCAGTCCAATATGATTAACTTCGAAAAAGACCGTTCAGATAAAAACACCTATAAACTATTGGGAGGCTCTATCGGGCTCCATGGCAGCACTTATAATGCCCGGCAATATGCTACAAGGGGATATTTGGAGAAATTGGTTGCGCAGGTCTTCACGGGAAAAGAACGATTCATACCCGGAAATCCGTCGGAAACGAATGTGGGTAGCGAGAAGCGACAGTCGTGGTTACAGATTTCTTATATGAAAGATGCCTACCACGCAATGAGTTCCAAGTTTACCTTGGGATGGATGGCAGAAGGGCTGTATTCATCGAAGAATTTCTCTCAAAATTATACGGCTACCATGCTGCAGGCTGCCGACTTTTCGCCGACTCCCCATAGTAAGTTGATGTATAATGAAGCTTTTCGTGCCAATCAATTCCTTGCAGGAGGTATCAAGCCTATCTATGTCATTAATGATATGTTTCAGTTCCGTACGGAATTTTACGCATTCATGCCGATATTTCCTATTAAAAAAAATGATTTGAACAAGGCTTATTATGGCAAAGCGTTCTCGCGGGTAGAGTATATGGGAGAAGTATCTGTAATTTGTCAATTGCCTTTCGGAGCTATATCAGCATACCTAAATCACTATAGTTCACCGAAAAAAGAGTGGAATGTGGGATTGACTCTCGGCTGGCAACTGTTCAATTACCGTTTTGTAGAGTAATTTTCTTCAAAAAAAGTTTGCGCATCGCTTGCTAATTCGGAAAAAGTACGTATCTTTGCACCCGTTAAACAAAAAGGCCGCGTAGCTCAACTGAATAGAGTAGCTGACTACGGATCAGCCGGTTACAGGTTTGAATCCTGTCGCGGTCACAATTTGTTAATTATATAAAAGGGTCGCGTAGCTCAACTGAATAGAGTAGCTGACTACGGATCAGCCGGTTACGGGTTTGAATCCTGTCGCGATCACAAGAAACCTCTGCAAAGAAATTTGCGGAGGTTTTTTAATAAGCTAGTATTATACAACTCATAGAAAAACGAATCATGCCGAAATTCTGGATCAGTCGCAAAATCTGGTGGATGCTTTCTGTGAGTTGTGTAATACTAACTATTATTCATACCGGAATGGTTATGAATCAAATGTCTTCACCACAGAGAGCACCCACCAAGTTTTACGACTAATTCTAAATAACATTAGTAAGTGGCAATAACAGATAACAGTACCAGAAAGAAAGCAAAAA
>JAJQAY010000095.1 GCA_021203515.1 Bacteroides sp.
AGACAAATATTGTCTTTACGGTACACACAAGATTAAAACAGACAATTCCGAAAAAGTCCCCTTTCTTAATTCCTCCCTCTGCAAGAAACAGAGTAAGAACTAAGAAAGGGGATTTCTTTTGCCGATATACTATCAATATTCCAAGTAAACGCAAAGAATTAATAATTATTATTGCCAGAAAAGGGAAAAGACAAGATTTCCGACAGATTTGTTATACCTTTGTCACGCCATACTGTAAGCGCAGGATGAACCTATTTTTAAAGAAAATATAGTAATTGTATCACGCAGTATGAGTTCAATGAAGAAAGTTCCCTCTCCTATCGTTTCACTACTCCCCATCGTGATTTTGGTAGGAATGTTGTTCACCACCATCCGCACCTTCGGGAGCGATGCTCTAAGCGGCGGAAGCCAAATCTCCCTACTCACCACAACTGCCGTCTGTGTATTTATCGGAATGGCTTTCTACCGCATCCCGTGGAAAGATTATGAAATAGCCATCACCAACAATATTGCCAGCATAGCCACGGCCACCATCATATTACTGATTATCGGTGCGCTGAGCGCCGCATGGATGATAAGCGGAGTAGTTCCCACCCTGATTTATTATGGAATGCAGATTATTCACCCGGACTTTTTCCTGGCCTCCACCTGCATTATCTGTGCATTGGTATCTATCATGACAGGCAGTTCGTGGACAACCATCGCCACTATCGGCATCGCACTGCTCGGCATCGGCAAGGCGCAAGGATTTAATGAAGGATGGATTGCAGGCGCCATTATCTCGGGAGCTTACTTCGGAGACAAAGTATCCCCACTGTCGGACACCACCGTGCTTGCCGCATCCGTAACGGACACGCCCTTGTTCCGCCACATCCGCTACATGATGATTACCACTATTCCGTCGCTCATCATCACCCTAATTATTTTTACGGTGATGGGATTGACGCATGAGACAAACAACACACAGCAGATTGCCGAATTTGCCGCCTCGCTGGATGCCAAGTTCACCATCACGCCCTGGCTGCTCGTGGTGCCGATAGTGACAGGCATCCTGATTGCCCGCAAAGTGCCTTCTGTGATTACTCTGTTCTTGTCTACCTTGCTGGCAGGTATCTTCGCCCTGATATTCCAGCCGGATCTGCTACGCGAAATAGCAGGAGGCAACGATATGTTCAAAGGAATGATGATGAGCCTGTATGGCAGTACCAGCTTACAAACTGACAGTGTCATGCTGACAGATTTAATCGCCACGCGAGGTATGGCAGGTATGATGAATACGGTCTGGCTGATTTTATGCGCCATGTGTTTCGGCGGAGCCATGACGGCAAGCGGAATGTTGGGCAGCATCACTTCCGTATTCGTCCGCTTCATGAGAAACACCGTCAGCGTGGTGGCCTCCACCGTCTGCTCGGGCATATTCCTCAACCTGGCCACGGCAGACCAGTACATCAGCATCATCCTCACCGGAAATATGTTCAGCAATATCTACGAAAAAAAGGGATACGAAAGCCGTCTGTTAAGTCGCACGACCGAAGACGCCGTGACCGTGACCTCCGTTTTAATCCCCTGGAATACGTGCGGAATGACGCAAGCCACCATCCTGAGTGTATCGACGCTGACTTATCTTCCTTATTGCTTCTTCAATCTCATCAGTCCGGTAATGAGCATACTCATTGCCGCCACCGGATACAAAATATTTAAAAAAGCAGTAAACAATCCCACTTAGGCATTGTTCTTGCAGTAAACTTAATAACGAACAATATATTAAACCTAAACAAAAAATTGAGTATGAAAAAGTTTATTGCATTAGCAGCATTAGTATTGGTGAGCATGGCAAGCACTGCCGTGTATGCACAAGAGAGTAGAGCCGAACGTCGTGCAGACCGCAAGGCAGAAAGAGACACAGAACGTGCCAGCCTGAGAGCGGAAGAACAAGCTGCCAACACCATATCTTATGATGACGCCCTGGCAGCATTAAAAGACCGCCAATTTGTATTGGACGGCTTTCGTCACTTCCAACACCAACTTCGTATTGGTGAACCAACAACGCGGTACGGTACAGGTGGCTTTCAACACCGTTTATCCCGACCCTAACGGAATTGGCGGCGTCACGGTAGACGGTACGGTATCGGACATGCAGATGAAGACCGACAAGAAGGGTAACGTCAACTGCAACTTCAGCATACAGGGCATCGGCATCTCCGCCCAGATATTCCTCACGCTGACAAGCGGCGGCGACAATGCAACCGTAACCATCAGCCCGAACTTCAACTCCAACAGCATGACTTTGAGCGGTGACTTGTTGCCGTTGAGCCAATCAAATATCTTCAAAGGCCGCTCCTGGTAAAGTCCTTTACAACATATATATACTCAATTCCGCTGCAAGTCACATAAAAAGTGTACATTTGCAGCGGAGTTTTTATATACATATTCATTATGAGGGAATTTATCATCGCAGACAATCAGGACATAACCAAAGCTGGCATGATGTTTCTACTTAGCAAACAAAAGGAGACCGCCCTGCTGCTGGACGCCGGCAACAAAGCAGAACTGCTGCAACAGCTATGCCTGCATCCGGAAGCGGTGGTAATTCTGGACTATGCCCTGTTCGACTTTACGGGTGCCGACGAACTGATAGTGCTGCATGAGCGTTTTAAGCAAGCAGACTGGCTGCTGTTCTCGGACGAACTGAGCATCAACTTTCTAAGACAGATATTATTCAGCAGCATGGCGTTCGGGGTCGTGCTGAAAGATAGCTCCAGAGAGGAGATACTGACCGCCCTGCAATGCGCCTCACGCAAAGAGCGTTTCATCTGCAATCATGTCAGCAATCTGTTGCTCTCTGGAAATACATCATCTTCCCCCCACCCTGCCATCAAGGACGAACTGCTGACGCCTGCCGAACGGTATGTATTAAAAAAAATCGCACTGGGAGAGACTACCAAAGAGATTGCAGCGGAAAGAAACCTCAGTTTCCATACGGTGAACAGTCACCGGAAGAATATCTTCAGGAAATTGGGTGTGAATAATGTGCACGAAGCTACCAAATATGCAATGAAAGCAGGGATAGTAGATTTAGTCGAATATTACATATAAAAGTTCCCCACCGGGAACCCCCCCCGTTCCCCGGTGAGGAACAACTTGTTCCCCGGTGGGGAACAGTCTGTTTACTTCTCATATCTTTTCCAGCGTCTGAGACAAGTCCGCCAAAAGGTCATCTATATGTTCCGTTCCGATGGAGAGGCGAACCGTTCCCGGCTTAATGCCCTGCTCCGCCAGTTCCTGTTCATTCAGTTGCGAATGGGTTGTAGTAGCCGGATGAATAACGAGTGATTTCACATCCGCCACATTTGCCAACAGAGAGAATGTCTGCAAACTGTCAATGAAAGCCTGCGCCTCTTTTACTCCGCCCTTTACTTCGAAGGTAAAGATGGAACCGGCTCCCTTCGGGAAATACTTCTCATACAACGTATGGTCGGGATGATCGGGCAAAGACGGATGATTTACCGCCGCCACTTTGGGATGCTTCTTCAGGAAATCCACCACTTTCAGCGCATTTTCCACATGGCGCTCTACGCGGAGAGAAAGCGCCTCCAAACCTTGCAACAGAATGAAAACGTTGAACGGGCTGATAGTAGCACCGGTATCGCGCAGCAGGATGGCACGGATGCGAACCGCATACGCAGCCGGCCCGGCGGCATCGACAAAACGCACGCCATGATAACTGGGATCGGGTTCGGTCAGTTGCGGAAACTTGCCGGAAGCTACCCAGTCGAACTTGCCGCTATCCACGATGACACCTCCCAAAGACGTTCCGTGTCCGCCGATAAACTTCGTAGCAGAATGTACCACGATATCGGCTCCGTGCTCAATCGGGCGAATCAGATAGGGAGTGCCGAATGTATTGTCGATAATCAAAGGGATTTGATGACGATGGGCTATCTCGGCAACGGCGTCGATGTCAATGATATTGGAGTTAGGATTTCCCAGAGTTTCGATAAACAGGGCTTTCGTATTCTCCCGGATAGCAGTTTCAAAATTAGATAAATCACTAGGGTCGACAAACGTGGTGGTTACGCCATAAGCGGGCAATGTATGCGCCAGCAGGTTGTATGTACCTCCGTAAATCGTCTTTGCTGCAACGATGTGGTCGCCTGCACGGGTTATATTCTGGAAAGCATAAGTCACGGCGGCAGCACCGGAGGCAACAGCCAGTCCGGCTACACCGCCTTCGAGGGCGGCAACGCGCTGTTCAAACACCCCTTGCGTGGAGTTAGTCAGGCGCCCGTAAATATTGCCGGGGTCTTGCAGGCCGAAACGTGCCGCTACATGAGCCGAATCGTGGAATACATACGAAGTTGTCTGATAAATAGGTACGGCACGCGCATCCGTAGCCGGATCGGGTTGTTCTTGTCCCACGTGAAGTTGCAGCGTCTCGAAATGTAATTTCTTTGTTTCCATCGTCATTTGTATTTTAGGTGAATATTATTTGTCTAATTCTGATGTGGCAAAGATAGAGGTATAAAATGGAGTAGCCAATGACATATGATAGGGAATTTTATACCATATTTGTGGTAGATGAACGAACTATTCGCTATTTTTGCACCGGAAACCAATGAATTAGAAGCTGATGAAGAGAAGAAATCTGCTACTTTTCCCTTTACTGGGGCTCCTTGCACTGACAAGCTTGTTCTCCTGTGGAGTAGACCGCTGGTCGGAATATCATCCGCTGACGGGACGCGATTTATGGATGGACAGCCTCATGAGGGAAGTTTATCTGTGGTATGAAGATATTCCTGCATCCAAAACGCTGAACTACTTCCAGGCACCGGACGTCTTTCTGAAAAGCATCCTGTCATCGAAAGACAAAGGCTATTCCACCGTCGACACACTGGACAATACGCCCGTGTTGAGCTATGGTTTCGACTATACCTTATATAAGGTGGCAACCAGCGACACCACTTACAATGCACTTATCACTTATGTTGTTTCGGACTCTCCCGCCGCGAGTGCCGGATTGCAACGCGGCGAATGGATCATGTTAGTCGACGGCGACTCCATCACCAAGAATACGGAAAAATGGCTAACGAAAGGCAGTTCGCGTGAACTGCGCATCGGAAAGTACGTGATAGTGCCTAGCGGAGGAGACGAAGAAGAGGAGGAAGATAAAGACATAGGCGTCATCCAATCGGACCGTAACCTCATCTTGCCGGCAGCACGTGCCGTGACGGACTCCCCCATCCATACGCTCAAGCTATTCCAACTGGCAACAGGACAGAAGATTGCCTATCTGGCATACACTTCTTTCACTGCCGGTTCTACAGACAGTGGCAACCAAGAATACAACAACGAATTGCGGCAATTCTCTCAAAACTGCAAGTCGGCAGGCGTCGATAACTTTGTTCTCGACCTTCGCTACAATGCAGGTGGAGAAATGGAGTGTGTCCAATTGTTGGCGGATATTCTCGTGCCCGCCGATAAACTGGAGAGTCCGTTGGCTTATCTGCAATACAACGATAAGCAGAGCGCCCGAAACCGTGACCTCATCCTGGACTCCCAACTGCTGCAAGGAGGAGCCAATCTGAACCTCTCCACCGTTTACATCCTGACCGGCAGCCAGACAGCCGGTGCTGCCGAAATGCTTATCAACTGCCTGAAGCCCTATATGAACGTCGTGCTCATCGGGCAAACCACCAAAGGTGAGAACGTGGCTACCGAGACATTCATAAATCCTCAATATCCCTATGTACTCCGTCCAGTGGTATGCGAAGTATTCAATTCCCAAGACGAAGCGGATTACAGCGGAGGGTTCAAACCGGATTATGCTGTCAGCGAGTCTTCCTATCTTCAATATTATCTTCCGTTAGGAAATCCGGAGGAGACACTGCTCAATGTTGCGCTGAATATTATAAGCGGCAATATCCAGCCACCGACACCCGAAACAACACGTATGACCGCCACGAAAAGCGTAAAAGCTAAACGCGCTTTCCGCACCGGCCTCATCATTAAATAAAGAAAATGAAATACAAACTCCATTTCCTGTTATTACTTGCGATTAGTATGCTCGCAGCATGTTCGGACGATGACAATACAGAAGAAAAGCACTCCATTACCATAACTGAAAACGTAGTAAGCGACGGCGGCAATGTGTACAAGGAAGAAATCTTTCTATACTCCGGCAGTCGATTAATAACGCATACCACCACCCAGAAGTATTACGAAGAAGCATTAAGTTATACCATCCGTTTCTCATACTCCGGCAATCAGGCAATCATGACTGACGAAGAAGGCGGAAACACAGCCACCTATACCATCGGCAGCAACGGATATGCCGACAAATGTACCTACCTGATGGGAAGCCTGGTAAGGGAATACACTTTTTCTTACGAAGACGACTATCTGACGCAGATAGATGAAAAGATTGACGGCACGCCTTATTCGTCCATCCGGCTGCAATACGACGCAGGCGATTTATACGCAATTGAGAACTACGGACAAACAACTCTGTGCCAGACCGGCAATGACTTGAATACTTGCAAACTTCCATGTCTTTTATTCTCCGACCTGTATCCGTTGTCTTTGCACATGGATGCTGTCTACGCCCATTTGCTCGGTGCACAAAGCCGCCATCTGGTTACTCAAACCGGTGTAAAAGACAATGACGAAGAACGAACTACATATGCTTATCAACTGGATGCCGACAACAAACCGACTCAGATAGACGTGGCAACTACCTACACCGGCATTGTTGTCGACAGATATGGAAATTCTTCTACAGTAACCAGCACAAACCGGAGAACGCTCAACGTCGCTATCGAATAAAGTCTATTTCTTCTTCGCAAAGAATTTACTGAAGAAAAGTATCTGATAGTCAATAGAGTTATTCCAATACTTGCCGTTATGCGCACCGGGACGGGTGATAAAGTCATGGTCAATCTTATTTGCTAGCAAACGCTGATGCAGCTCCTTGTTCACGTCGAGGAAGAAGTCACTCTCGCCACAATCAATAATCAGAGCCAAGCCTCCATTCTCTATTTTATCAATCTGATTGATAACGGTATGCGCATCCCATACCGATTTATTCGCTGCAAACTCACCTAACTGTGTTTTCATTTCCCAGTTCTGCGGAAACGGACGGATGTCTACTCCACCGCTCGTGCTGCCTGCCGCACCAAACACATCTTTATGGCGGATCGCATTCCACAAAGCACCGTGACCTCCCATGCTCAGACCGGTAATGGCACGCGCTCCTTTGTCGGGAATAGTGGCATAGTGCGTGTCCGTATAATTCACCAATTCCGAAGAGATAAAAGTCTCATACCGATAGGAAGGGTTCTTCGGGCTATCCCAATACCAACTGTTTTTACCGTCGGGACAGACAAATATAATCCCTTTTGCATCGGCAATCTCCGGCAGTTCCGGCTTTGTCCCAATCCAAGTCTTAGCATTACCGCCATATCCATGTAAGAGGTAAACAACCGGACAAGCCTGCGGCTTTCCGGCAATAGCCCGCTCCGGAAGAACATACACTACTTTTACCTCCTTGCTCATTGAAGGACTTTTCACTAAAACCGTATCTACACGGGCTGCCCGCCCGCTTATGACTGCCAATAGCAGCAAAAAACTGAATAAGAAACGCATGCTTTTCATATTAAATTTGTTTAATCTTCTTAATAGAGGACAATATTAATAATAAATATTGGAAAAACATTAACTTTGCCAGCAAACAATTCGTCGTCCGACTATGGAATTTATTATTATTCTGCTTTTACTTATCTTAAACGGCATCTTTGCCATGTATGAAATCGCATTAGTATCTTCGAGCAAAGCACGCCTGGAAACGCTTGTAGGCAAAGGCAACAAGAAAGCAAAAGGTGTGCTGAAACAATTGGAAGAACCGGAAAAGTTCCTCTCCACCATTCAGATTGGCATTACATTGATTGGCATCGTGTCCGGTGCATTTGGCGGTGTAGCCATTGCCGATGACGCAGCTTCCCTATTTGCAATGATACCCGGCCTGGAGGCCTATGCCAGAGACTTGGCAATGATTACTACAGTTGCCATCATCACCTACCTGTCACTCATTATCGGAGAGTTAGCGCCGAAGTCCATCGCTCTGAATAATCCGGAACGATATGCCACCCTGCTCAGTCCGTTCATGATTGTCCTGACAAAGATTTCCTATCCCTTCGTGTGCCTACTCAGCACCTCCACAAGGCTGATGAGCAAGCTTATCGGCCTAAAAACGGTGAAGAACGGCAAATGACACAGGAAGAATTGAAGGTAATCCTGCACCAAAGCTCGGAACATGGAATTATAGACAAGGAAGAAACCGAGATGCTGCGCGACGTGTTCCGCTTCTCCGATAAAAGAGCCAATGACCTGATGACGCCACGCCGTGATGTCGTAGTGCTCCATCCGTCTGACACGCAAGAAGAAGTGATGCGCACTGTCCACGAAGAACATTTCAGCAAATATTTATTAGTGGAACGAGGTAAGGACGAGGTTATCGGAGTAGTTTCCGTAAAAGATATCGGAATTGTCTGTTTTAATCTTGTGTGTACCGTAAAGACAATATTTGTCTA
>JAJQAY010000039.1:0-16469 GCA_021203515.1 Bacteroides sp.
TTCTTTACGCATACTTTGTATAAGTTTAAAGTGTAAACTTATTCAGTACACTACAAAGGTAACTCTCCGTAGCGAGGAAAACAAGTTTTGACAGGGGGGGTTTCAGAAAACTTCTTCGCCCATTTTATCTGCCGGATACCGTGTTTCGTCCTGCTATATCCGTACTTCATCGATAATCGCTTGCCCCATAGCCCCTTGTCGGGCTACTTTTGCACGAAAACAAATAGAAGTAACTTATGAATGAGTCTTGTGAAATTCTGGTGTTTCGCACATCGGTGTCTAAGAAAAGCGACATTAAACAGATAGGTCGCGCCTTCAGAGAATACCCGCAAATCAATCGGTGGACTGTAGACTTTGAGGATTGGGAGAAAGTTCTCAGAATAGAGTGTCGGGAAATCTCTGCCGACCGGATTATAACGTTGCTCCGGGGCGTAAATATTTATGCGCAGGAACTTGTGTAATCCCATGATATGTTGTACTTTCACCACCTTATTAAATATTTGGCTATGGAAGATATAATCAATGCCCGTTGCGGTTGGGCCGGAACAGACGAACTATACGTAAGATACCATGACGAAGAGTGGGGCAGGCTCGTTACCGATGACAAAACGCTATTTGAGTTTTTGATACTCGATAGTGCCCAAGCAGGCTTGTCTTGGATTACTATCCTTCGGAAGCGCGAAGGATACCGGGAAGCCTTTCATCACTTCGAGGTGGAGAAAGTGGCGCAAATGACCCCGGAAGACATCGAACGGTTGATGCGGTTTGACGGGATTGTCAAGAACCGACTGAAAATCAATAGCGCCATCAATAATGCGAAACTGTTTATGGCTATTCAGAAAGAGTTCGGCAGTTTCTACAAGTATATCTTATCATTCTTACCCGACGGGCAACCCATTGTTAACCATTTCAAGACCCTGAGCCAGATACCCGCCACCTCTCCCGAGTCCGATGCCATGAGCAAAGATATGAGGAAGCGCGGCTTCAAGTTCTTTGGTTCAACCATCTGCTATGCTTTTTTGCAGGCAGCCGGCTTTGTGAATGACCACTTGGACGACTGCTTCTGCAAAAAAAAGTAGTTTAATCTATTCGGTAATCATCACATTCGTCACCCGTTCCAGTTTGAAGCGGTTTTGATTGGGGTGAAAAGGTTTGTAATCTGTGTTCTTCTTTATAATGTTGTTGCGGAACACCAACCCGTCTACCGACTTGGCATAGAGGAGAGGCGTGTCGAAACAGTCGAATTCATTGTTTTCGATGACGATACTTGCTTTGTCGCCTCCGTGGAAATACTTCTGTTGATTTTTCAGGTCGGGTATCTCCGGATAAATGGAAATCACGGCTTCCGTGAATTGATAAAGACTGGTTAGGGCATTGACGAAGCGATTGTTGCGGATGATTACGTTGCGGCAGGCACCCGTCTCGAACCACCCGTTGCAATCGCCGCACAGCAGAATGGCAGTGCCCGAAGTGTGGTCGAACAGATTATCCTCAACGACCGTTCTGCGCGGAGTACTGAATAATGCCCCGCGTGCACGGTTGTTGCGCACATTGTTTCCTGCAAATATAACCTCCGGAGACCAGGTCAGGTTTTCGATGCCGAACCACTCTTTCTCACTGATAGCAGGCTCTACCGGTTCTTTGAAGCTGATGATAAATTCGCGGGCACCGTCCACCTGCTCTTTGTCGTAGGGACGGATAGAGGCAATCCGGTTTTGCTTGTCGGTCACTTCCATTGTGCTTGAACAGACAAATTGCACTTCGTCGTCCGGTCGGCTCCACTCAAATCCCCAAGCCTGGTCGTGCATGTAGCGTCCCACCAAGGTGCGGTCGTCCAGGCGTTTCACTACTTTCAGATAAGTGCCGTGCACATTGATGGCATCGTCCATCATGCCTTCGTATAAACCGTTGCGTGAGATTATCTTCCCCTTGCAACCGGAGAAGTGGGTGGCGTCGGCCTGCGTGGTGAAATAGCGCGGGTCATCGTCCCCTTTCAAGCGTACGTTGAAGTGGTCCAGCGTAATGTTTTCACAGAGCTGTGCCAACAGTCCCATGCCTTCGGCGTAGTGTACCTTTATATTTTCCAGGGATGTATTGACGTTCTGCGCGAGGAATATGCCCGGTGTGGGGCATCCCCAACCGCGCATGACGAAGCGTGTGCCCGGCTTGAGGCAGGAGTCTTTCCATCCGGGAGCATTCACCCTTCCCGGTGCAACTTCGCGTACACCCTTTGGGGCGCTGCCACGGTCGCCCGAGTTATAAACGAGGTGTTTCGTCTTTTCTTCAAAAGCGATGCCCCAAGCCGGGCGTACGGTCCACGAAGACCCGTAGACTTCGAAAATGCTGTCTTTGGTGATGCGGTAGTTCACCCACGGCGCCGGCTCGAAGGTGATGCCGTTCTCGGGGCTGTTCTCCACAATCGTGACTTGCGCAATGTGGGGATTGGCAAAGTCTATGCTGAAATTCTTCAGCGTGCAGTCGGTGGAGCGAAGCAGCGAGATGGGTAACATGCGCCCGTGGAACACGAACTGCGCCCCTGCACCGTCCAGCGTCAGGTGTTTCATGTCCTCCAGAGCGATGCCTACTTTCTTGGGCTGAACCTGGTCGTGGTTGGAAATGTAGTACTCGCGCACGGCGGCGCCTTTTTCGTGGAAGTTATAGCATCCCTCCGCAAAGTGGACGACGATGCTGTCACCTTCTTTACATTCTGCTTTTATCTTTTGCAAAAGTTTTTGCAAAAGAGGAGAAGCATTTTTACTGCTGTTGGGCTTCAAGCCAAACCTGGCGGCTTCGTAGACTTTAGTTTCTTGGGCATTAGCCGGCAAGGCCAGGCATAATAGCAGCAGGTAGAAAATAAGGATAGAGGGCTTTTTCATAGGTCTTAGCAAATATATAAATTGTTTATCTGTGCAATATTAATAAAAAACGGGACTATTCCGCTTTTGTGGATATTTTATAAAACTTCTTTCCGATTATTTGCTCTTTTCGTAAATAAGTCGTTACTTTGCACAAATTTTAAAACGACTATGCAACCGCAGGAAATGAGAAGCAAATATAATCTCCGTTCGAATGAATATCATTCGGGAGCCGTTGATTTCTCTTTTTCCGAAAAAGATATTTTTAGTTCTTTGGTAATGCGTTAATCCTTCATTGGGTAACGCATTTTTTTTGTGCCGGAACGTGAAGGAAGAAACTTGTAGACAACAACAAGAGAATATGGAAAAGAATTTAAAGAAAGTGCTCGTTTTGGGCTTAGGTGCGCTCAAGATCGGTCAGGCCGGAGAGTTTGACTATTCCGGTTCGCAAGCATTGAAGGCTTTGCGTGAAGAAGGTATCGGTTCCGTTTTGGTGAACCCCAACATTGCTACTATTCAGATATCGGAAGGCATTGCCGATAAGGTTTACTTCCTGCCGGTGACTCCCTATTTCGTAGAAGAAATCATCAAGAAAGAACAGTCTGACGGCATTCTGCTGGCTTTCGGCGGACAGACGGTACTGAACTGCGGTACGGAACTCTATCTGAACGGTATCCTGCAGAAGTACGGTGTGCGCGTGCTGGGTACTTCGGTAGAAGCCATCATGTACACCGAAGACCGCGACCTCTTCGTGAAGAAGCTCGATGAAATTCCGATGAAGACTCCAAAGAGCCATGCCGTAGAGAGTATGGAAGATGCACTGGCAGCCGCCCGCGAAATCGGTTATCCGGTGATGGTGCGTTCGGCTTATGCGTTGGGTGGACTGGATAGCGGTATCTGTCCGGACGAAGAGGTTTTCATCAAACTGGCTGAAAGTTCTTTCACCTTCTCCAAACAAATCCTTGTAGAAGAGTCGCTGAAAGGCTGGAAAGAAATCGAGTTCGAGGTGATCCGCGATGCCAACGACCACTGCTTCACCGTGGCAAGCATGGAGAACTTCGACCCGCTGGGCATCCATACCGGCGAGTCCATCGTGGTGGCTCCTACCTGTTCGTTGAGCGACGAGCAAGTGAAGATGCTTCAGGAACTTTCTGCCAAATGTATCCGCCACTTAGGCATCGTGGGCGAATGTAACATTCAGTACGCCTTCAACGCCGAGACCAACGACTACCGCGTGATTGAGGTGAACGCCCGTCTGTCCCGTTCTTCCGCACTGGCTTCCAAGGCCACCGGCTATCCGCTGGCATTTGTCGCCGCCAAGATTGTGCTGGGCTATACGCTCGACCAAATCGGCGAAATGGGAACTCCGTACTCTGCTTACGTGGCTCCCCAACTGGACTACCTGATTTGTAAAATCCCTCGCTGGGACTTGACGAAGGTTGCCGGCGTCAGCCGCGAAATCGGTTCGAGCATGAAGTCGGTGGGCGAAATCATGTCCATCGGACGTACCTTCGAGGAAATCATCCAGAAGGGTCTGCGCATGATAGGCCAAGGCATGCACGGCTTCGTGGGCAACGAAGACCTGGAATTTGCCGACCTGGATTACGAACTGTCTCATCCTACCGACCTGTGCGTCTTCGCCATCGCTGAGGCTTTGGAGAAGGGCTATACCATCGACCGTATCTTCGAACTGACCAAAATAGACCCTTGGTTCCTGGGCAAGCTGAAGAACATCGTGGACTACAAGCAGAAACTTTCCCAATATAATAAGGT
Organism: Bacteroides sp.; assembly: GCA_021203515.1. Lineage (GTDB taxonomy): Bacteria > Bacteroidota > Bacteroidia > Bacteroidales > Bacteroidaceae > Bacteroides. Next base: position 4,629 of record JAJQAY010000039.1, read on the forward strand.
GGAAGATATTCCCGCCGACGTGTTGCGCGAAGCCAAAGTGCTGGGCTTCTCCGACTTCCAGATTGCCCGTTTCGTGTTGAACCCCGAGGGTAACATGGAAGCTGAAAACCTGGTCGTACGCGCCCGCCGCAAAGAGTTAGGCATCCTCCCCGCCGTGAAGCGCATCAACACCATCGCCAGCGAGCATCCCGAACTGACCAACTACCTCTACATGACCTACTCCGCGCAGGGTTACGACGTGAACTATTACAAGAACGAGAAGTCGGTCATCATCCTCGGCTCCGGCGCCTACCGCATCGGTTCTTCCGTAGAGTTCGACTGGTGCTCGGTGAACGCCACGCAGACGGCTCGCAAGTTGGGTTACAAGTCCATCATGATAAACTATAACCCCGAGACGGTTTCTACCGACTATGATATGTGCGATCGTCTTTACTTCGACGAGCTCTCCTTCGAGCGTGTACTCGACGTCATCGATCTGGAACAACCGCGCGGCGTCATCGTCTCCGTGGGCGGACAGATACCGAACAACCTTGCCATGAAGTTGCACCGCCAGGCAGTGCCCATTCTGGGTACTTCGCCCATCTCTATCGACCGTGCCGAGAACCGTAATAAGTTCTCTCACATGCTCGACCTGCTGGGCATTGACCAGCCTGCATGGCAGGAACTTACCAGCCTGGACGATGTGAAAGGCTTCGTTGAGAAGGTAGGTTATCCCGTCCTGGTGCGTCCGTCGTATGTGCTTTCAGGTGCAGCGATGAATGTATGCTACGACGAAGAAGAACTGGAAAACTTCTTGAAGATGGCTGCCGAGGTATCGAAAGAATATCCGGTAGTGGTGTCTCAGTTCTTGCAGAATACCAAGGAGATAGAGTTCGACGCAGTGGCACAGAATGGCGAAGTAGTGGAATATGTCATCTCCGAGCACGTTGAGTTTGCCGGTGTGCACTCCGGTGACGCTACACTGGTGTTCCCGGCACAGAAGATTTACTTCGCCACGGCTCGCCGCATCAAGAAGATCAGCCGCCAGATTGCAAAGGAACTCAATATCTCCGGCCCGTTCAATATCCAGTTCCTGGCTCGCAACAACGAGGTGAAGGTGATTGAGTGTAACCTTCGTGCATCGCGCAGCTTCCCGTTCGTGTCCAAAGTACTGAAGCGCAACTTCATCGAAACGGCTACGCGCATCATGCTCGATGCTCCTTATACGCATCCCGACAAGTCGGCGTTCGACATCGACTGGATTGGCGTCAAGGCTTCGCAATTCTCCTTCTCCCGCCTGCACAAGGCCGACCCGGTGCTGGGCGTAGACATGTCGTCTACGGGCGAAGTGGGTTGCATCGGTGATGACTTCTCTGAAGCATTGTTGAATGCGATGATTGCTACGGGCTTCAAAATTCCCGAGAAGGGCGTGATGTTCTCTTCGGGTGCCATGAAGTCGAAGGTGGACTTGCTGGATGCCAGCCGCATGCTGTTTGCCAAGTGGTATAAGATTTATGCTACGGCAGGTACGGCTGCTTTCCTCAATGCGCACGGCGTGAATACTGAGGCCGTCTATTGGCCCGACGAGCGTGCCGATGCCGAGAACAACGTGATGAAGATGATGGGCGAGCATAAGTTCGACTTGATTGTCAACATCCCGAAGAACCACTCGAAGCGTGAGTTGACGAACGGCTATAAGATCCGTCGCGGTGCCATCGACCACAACATCCCGTTGATTACGAATGCCCGCCTGGCGAGCGCGTTCATCGAGGCGTTCTGCGAGTTGAAACTGGAGGATATCCAGATTAAGAGCTGGCAGGAATACAAATAATACTGTTTTTTTTGATATAAGATTGTAATAAGGAGGGCGCTGAACGGCGCCCTCTTTTGTTTTGTACGGGGATGTAAGGCGATTGTAACAGCTTTGTTGCAATGTTGAATTTGCAGGTCTTTACTTTTGTTGCGTTAAAAAAACGTTTCACAATGAAAAGATTTGCTCCTTTTTTCTGGTAGCATTGTGCTATCTGCCATTGATGGTACAGAATGACGCTTCGGCTTGGAAAATGGCTGTTATCTCGGATATTCATATAATGGCTCCCGAACTGCTTCAGGAAGAAGGGGAGGCTTTCCATAACTATGTATCCCATGACCGCAAGATGCTGAGAGAAAGTCCGGACTTGCTGAAAGCATGTGTCGACAAACTATTGAAGGTACATCCCAATGTGGTGTTGGTCACCGGAGACCTGACCAAGGACGGTGAGAAACTGTTCCACGAATATGTGGCACAATGCCTGCTGAAGCCGCTACGCGATGCGGGTATCTCGGTATATGTTATTCCCGGCAATCACGATGTCAACAATCCCCATGCCGTTGTCTTCCTTAAAGACTCGGTGCAACGCACTGAAACGGTTACTCCCGAAGGGTTTGCGCAATGTTATCAGAATTATGGTTATGGGCAGGCGATTGCCCGCGACGACCACTCCCTGAGCTATGTGGCACAGTTGAACGATGCTACCCGCTTGCTTGCCATTGATGCCTGCAAGTATGAGGAAAATGATTTCGACCGCAATATCTGCGTGACGGGCGGACGCATCAAACCGGAGACGATGGAATTTATTCGCCGCCAAGTAGCCGATGCCGAACAGCATGGATGCCGCCTGCTCACCATGATGCATCATGGCCTGGTGCGGCATTGGAAATGGCAGGACAAGTTCATGGCAGATTATCTGGTGGATAATTGGAAGAAACAGGCAAAAGCCTTTGCTGAACTTAATCTGAATATAGTCTTCACCGGGCATTTCCATGCGCAGGATATAGCGAGCTATGGAAAGGAGAATAAGCAGGTGTATGACATAGAAACCGGTTCTATGGTGAGCTACCCGTTGCCCTATCGCCTGATAACTTTCACAGGACAACAGATGCGGATTACTACTGATTATATACGGCAAATACCCGATTGTCAGTCGGCCGAAGAATTGCAGGCATACGCCCGTCGGTTTGCCGAAGAGGGAATATCTACCATTGCGAAGAGCATACTTCCGAAGAAAGTACCTGATGGCGTTGTTCGTGAGATAGGGGTGGTGTTGGGAAAAGCCTATATAGCCCACCTCGCCGGTGACGAACAGATACCTGCCGATTATCCGGCAGAACTGAAAGCCGTCTGCAAGAAGCTGCGTCCCTATTCATGGAAATATGCTTTTGCGTTGAATAAGCTCTGCAAATACCTGTTTACAGACATTCCGCCGGCAGACAATGAATTGGTTATTGAGACAAACTACGCATATTAAGGTAATATTAAAAAGAAAGATTATGGTGAAAAAGAATGTTTTCGGAGTGTATCTGTTGGGGGCTCTTGCGCTGATGCCGTCTGTGCCGACAATGACAGAGGCGTACGGCTCCTCATATTCGGTTGAGGCGAGCGACGCGGAAGCGGTTCCCGTGAAAGGTAAGGTGGTTAATGAGAGAGGGGAAACATTGCCGGGGGTGAATATCTTTGTGAAAGGTAGCGGTAAGGGTACGGTTGCGGATGGAAATGGTAATTTCTCTATCAATATACCTGCCGATGCACAGCTTGTATTTTCTTATATCGGCTATTTGTCTATAGAGAGAAAGCTACTGCCGAGAGTGTAATTACGGTGGTGATGCAGGAAGATGCCCATACGTTGGGCGAAGTGGTAGTGACCACGCAGAAGCGCCGTCAGACGAGTATTGAAATCCCTGTTTCGGTAAGTGCATTGACCGGTAACAGCTTGGAACACTTGAATATGAAGCAGTTGGACGAGATGTCTGCGTTTGTTCCCGGCTTGCAGGTGCAACTTCAAAGCCCGAACAATCCCGGCTATGTAATTCGCGGTGTGACTTCCGATGGCGGTGAAAGCTATTCTCAACCTCGTATTTCTGTCTTTATGGATGGCGTTTCCATCTCCCGCACACAGGCTTCCGTGGTAGAATTATATGATATGGAGCGTGTGGAGGTTGTAAAGGGTCCGCAGGGTACGTTGTTCGGGCGCAGTGCGGAAATTGGTGCGATGCATCTGCTTCGCAATAAACCGGTGAACAGATTAAACGGTGAAATCAAACTGAACTACGGAATGCACAACCAGCGTGGGGCAGAGGGCTTTCTGAATACTCCCGTCTCTGAAAAAAATAGCCAACCGCTTAGCTTTCAGCTATGACGCCCACGATGGTTATATCAAGAATTTGGCTGGTGGACGTCTGAATGGAAAGAGTGCCATTGCCGTGCGCAACTCTACCCGCTTCCTTGCCGGAGATAATACTGTGATGAATCTTATTCTGGATTATCAGCATGATAACTATCCGGGAACTTCGTTCAAAAATAACATGCTGGCTCCTGAAGGCGGAGATACTTCTCCTTTTACCGATGCTTATCTGAATGGTGGTAAAGATCTTGGCATCAAGCGTCACAATGGCGGAGCTGCATTCCTGCTCGACCATGACCTCAGCTCATCGTTGAAACTCTCCAGTATAACAGGTTTCCGTGCTTATAAATCGAATGAAAATTTCGATGCCGACGGTACTTATCTCTATCTGCTCGATTGCCAGGAAAACGTGAAGGGCAACCAACTTTCTCAGGAGTTCCGCTTGAACTGGGATAACGGCGGCAAGGTGAGCGCCTTTGTAGGCGCAAGCTATTTCTACGAACATTCGCAGCAGAATGTGTCTTTGAAAAGCGACTTGCAATACACCCTTCCTGTGGTGGCGGGCGGTGAGTTCAAGAAAACGATTAATGGCTTGAATTTGCCTGCTATGGTTACGACAGATGTGGCAGAGGGAGTCGGGTAGTTCCTTGACGCTATAGCGGCCGGGCAGCCTGCTTATGCTCCTACGATTAATGCACTCAAAGGAGAACTGGTGTCGCAGGTACAGACGGCTATGTCCGGTGCCATGCAAAATCTGGCTACCGGTTGGAATGCACAGATGAATGCTTCAAACTGGACATCGACTCCTAACTTCTATGGCGATACTACCGCTGCCGTGAGCCAGGTGCTTACCGGCATCATGAAAAATGCGCAAGTGGCAGGCTTGTTACAGATGTTAGGAATGACCTCCGAACAGGTTTTGGCTCAACTGTCGAGCGGGGTCGGCAGCAGCTTGAGTGCGCTTCAGCAATACTCTGCCGTATCTATTCCTTCAGACTATCAGGAAAACTCCACCAATTATGCTACCAATCAGGCGGCTGACATCTTTGCCGACTTTACTTGGCGCATATACAGGGGATTGTCGTTTACGGCAGGTTTGCGTGGTACTTACGAACATCAGAAAACGGGTTATTCTTCTACCAGTGATGTGGCTCCTATCTACGACAAATCTATCCTATATCAAACTTCAGACGGTGAGAAAGTTTGGGCGAGCGGTGACTATTACTCTTGGGTAGGGCGCGCGGCCTTGAACTGTATGTTCGGTCGTAATAATGTTTATGCAAGCGTTTCTCGTGGCCGTCGTCCGGGCGTCATTTCGTTTAATAACACTCCGGACGAGATTACCCGTCTGAAACCGGAAATTATTGTTAGTTATGAGGCGGGCGTTAAGGGCAATGTACTTAAAAATCGTTTGGGGTATGAATTTTCTGTTTTCTACTATGATTGGAGTCATTTCCAGAGTTCACGTCTTGTGAGCGATGAGAACGGAACTAAGAAATATGTAGCGGATGATGCGGGAAAGGCCCATAGTCTCGGTTTTGAAGCTGGTCTTCGTTATAGCTTTACGTCGAATATTCATGTTTTCGGAAACTATGCCTATATTGACGGTAAGTTCAGCGATACGGACGGAGACGGCCGTGAACAGGAGCTGGCAGGAAATCGTTTCCGCTTGACACCGAAGAGTAGTTTTGCTTTGGGAGTAGATGCTAATATCCCTCTGAATAAATCGGCTATGTTCTATGTCCGTCCGTCATATTCTTATAAATCTAAAGTTTATTTTGAGAATGAAAACTCTGAACTTCTTTCGCAAGACGGCTATGGAGTGCTCAACTGTAACCTGGGGTTGCAGTGGAAACCTAAGAAGGTTTATTATGAAGTAGGCCTTTTCGGCAAGAATATTCTTAATGAGGAGTATCTGATTGATGCCGGGAATAGTGGTAACCAAATTGGATTTCCCACGTTCGTGGCAGGTAGCCCGAGTATATTCGGGGTATCGTTGAAGGTAGGCTTTTAACCTTGAGTATATTTATTATAGAGTCACTTGTTTTTCGGATGAAGAACAAGGGGCTTTTGCTTTTTATTTCTACCTTTGCCTCTGTACTTAAAAGTGAATTTTATGAATGAAGTGGAGAAGATGCGGAGCTCCTAGTTGGCGGATATGTCGGCTCCGGAGGTACAGGTGAAGTTTGAACATGTCAAGAAACTGTTGGCAAGGATGCGTATGATGAGCATTTATGATGGAGGCTATCGCGACTTGTTGGAAGACCTGGTGCCGGGCATTCCCGCTACCTCTATTATATGTCCGCCTTTCCATTGCGACCACGGCGACGGTATCCGCTTGGGAGAACATGTCTTTGTCAATGCCAATTGTACCTTTTTGGACGGAGGATATATCACTATCGGTGCCCATACGCTGGTGGGGCCGTGCGTACAGATATATACTCCCCACCACCCCATAAATTACTTGGAGCGTCGTTCGGAAAAGGAATATGCCTATCCGGTGACGATAGGAAAAGACTGCTGGATTGGCGGTGGTGCCATTATCTGTCTCGGGTGACGATTGGTGACCGTTGCATCATCGGTGCCGGTAGTGTGGTGACTAAAGATATTCCGTCTGATAGCATCGCTGTGGGTAACCCCGCCAAGGTAATCCGAAAAAATATGGTAAAGGAGGGATAAGCTAATTGCTTGAAAAACAATACTAGTCGATACTTGACGAAAAAAATATTGCAAAATAGAGTACGAAAGTTTTGGTAATGTCAAAATAAGCTGTACCTTTGCATCGCTTTTGAAACGAAAGTGTATGGGCGTTTAGCTCAGCTGGTTCAGAGCATCTGCCTTACAAGCAGAGGGTCGGCGGTTCGAATCCGTCAACGCCCACAATAAGGGAAAATAAGGAGTCTGTTAGTCGATTAAGATTAATAGACTCTTTTCTTTTATATACATTTATTTGGAGGCAACGATGATGATTTGTATCTTCACGTTTCAGATATTTCATTGATTCATTATGGCCATAAATAAGAAAACTTTAGTTTTTTTTGTCGATCTGTTTTATTACTATTGGCAATTGTAAAGCGCAGAGTCAAGAAGATTCTTTGCTTTATAAACTCTTCATTGACTTTCTTAAACAAGAAAGCCTCTATGAAGGTGTTGCATATTACCCATTCCCGTTTGAAGATATTGACTGCGGGCATCTTTTTAAATGCCAGTCAGCGGATACTCCCGAGCAGATGGCCAACTCATAAGGCAAAGTGTCGCCTATGACAGCAGTGATTCCACTGTCTACTACAAATTCAAACTCAACTGCCCCGTCGCATTAAGATTGATGTACGGGATAATGAGCACTATTATGCCGAAGCCTTCGTGAACCAGCCTGATAGTAGTGCTACGCTGCATTTTGACAAAGCTACCATCGGCACTCCCAAATGCTTTGATAAGACGGAGATTACGTTGCTGGGAATTGAAAGTGACATAGCCTATCTGCTCCTGGGGGACAAGAGCAACCTGATAGACTACTCCTATACGCAACCGGGATATATATATGACGACGATGACGATGACGACCAGGTGGAGAGCGAGAAGGCAGAACGGAAGTGGTATCCTTATGCTATGGATTGTGAAATTAGCAAGCGGAGTCTTATCCAAACTGAGACCGATGATGGGGTTAAAGTATTTGGAGTGCCGCGTATTTCAGCTGTAGCGCGAAATGCTCAGGGGGCGGTGCTGGACTTTACCTCTTTTTGTGAGGATTTCCGCCACTACTTGTGGTATCGTAATATGGATATGCCTTACCGTCAAATGGCGGGTGTCTACAGTCAACTGCAAAAGCGCTACGCCCGGATAGGAAACGGTTATCAGTGTTATCCGTTATATGTGATAGGGTTGCAGGCGTCGGGGCGTATCGATAATCTGTCTGTTACCGTTCACTCTCACGCAGTGCATCCTCCTGTCCGGTTGGGACTGGAAGGCATATTTGTACCGCGCTACGACTATTACGAAAATAAACCGACACTGGAGGAGTTGATGCACCAAGTGTCCACCATTCGTAACAACAATGCCGACAGTCTAATTCTGAAGCCTGTGATTGCCCCCTACGCTTATCATCCCATACAAAACACACTGACCATTGCGGCTTATCTGCCACTCTGCTACAACACACAAGGGTGGGGTGCAAAGCTGCGATTCTCAAGTCTCACTATTAATTCAATAGAAGGGATTGTTACCTTGAAAGGCAATAAGATAGAAAGGGAACATTTGTACAACAGGCACTATCCGAGCCAAGGCCCATACGGTGATGCGATAGACTTGGCAATCATACCCAGTCCTATTAGTAGTAGTGACACGCTCCGGGGTGAGCTGCAGTACTCTTATCCGAATTACGAAGCTACCCGCTACGATTTGCCGCGGTTGCCCAATAATTGGCGCTACAAGAAAAAGGGCAATACATTATTTATTCCCTACGATGACTTTGACTTTTTTTACATAAGCAATGGATATGATGAACAGGGCAGATACAACCCTGTTGCCACTGATGTTATTCGTACCGATATGGGATATGAATTGGGATTTGAACGCCCGCTCAAAACGTATATTGTCATCAAAAAAAAGTCAAAACCATAGAGGGTGCTATATCTTTCAGCTTGCCATTGCCGTCGGAGCCACCGAGGTAATGGTAAGAATATCTATAAATTTGAATGATAAATAAGCAATAATGAAAAGAATAATGATTTTATTCCTATTGGGAGCAATGGTGCTGATGGGAATTGCGCAGACTACTGACCGCTGGTATATTTTCAGGATCAGACGCATTTGTATGGCTATAAGGATGGTAAGGATGTGGTTCGGATTAAACCCCGGTTTACTACGGCGTCGAACTATTTCGACAATATAACATGTGTCGGGCAATACATTGGGAACGATATTAGGGAAATTGTGAGTTTCGATGCATATTTTCTCACTAAGTCGGGACGCAGAATAGATAGTCTTGATTTATATGTTTCCGACCAAGGCGCCGATTTCGAGCATGAAGGCTTTATCCGTTATCGACATTATGATTTGTGGAAACGGCCGCAATTTACCGGACTGCTCAATCGCAACGGTGATATTGCGATTAAAGCCAATCGTTTTAACTATCTCTCACGTGTACACAATGGAATGCTATGGGCAGAAGAAGGTGCTATTTGTAAAACTATGGCTGACGGACGTATTGCATGGGAAGGCGGCTCCGGAACGATATTGATAGATGCTGTCGGCCGGGTACTGATAAATGCCGGCAAGTGTCTCGTCGACCAAAATAATATGATTTATCTTAAGCTACACTTCTGTCAGATTACCCCTGCCCCTCATACAGATACTACGCGCGTAAGTTTTAAGGGCGTCAACGGAGAATATTATTCGTTTGTGGACTACCGCAAAGAATTTGTAGAGTGGATTAAAGAAAGGGCAAAAGATATAGACGAAACCAATGTAGACTCAATATTGGGTCCGGAAATCGCACTTGCTATTCATAATGGGGAAGTACCGCTTACTTGTCAACCTGGAAATCTCGATCTGAAATACAAAAAGTTAGTGATGCAGGTGATAATCGCTATAGCAAAAGGCGATGCTATGCATGGTATTTATCAGAAACATCAGACTTTCCCTCAGTGTGATGGTTGGTTAGGAGAATATTCTATATTTGGGAAAAGGAGGCAAGAATTACCGGAGTTTGTAGTTAAGGCTGTTGATAGCTCTACCTATGGCAGTGCAGAATATTCTTTCTGTGATACGGATCAAGGGTATAAATTGTCTAAAATCGATTTGATACATTTGCAGGGCCAATGATGCTGAAAAGGAACACAAAGCATCTACGGGCTATCTTTTTCGAAGAGGCTTTCAAATGGCCTCGTCTTGCTGCGCGGCAAGAGTATGAACAGGTGCAAGAATTACTTCGGGAAAACAAACAGGCATGGTAAGTTTAGAAGCATTCCGAATTTATTTCCCCTTTATGCCTTATTACTCAGAAAAAAGCAGTAATTTTGCAGCCTAATAATTATCTAAATACGACGTATGGAACTTGATTTACTAACCGCAATCTCTCCGATTGACGGTCGATACAGAGGCAAAACAAATGCTTTGGCAGCTTATTTCTCCGAATTTGCGCTGATAAAATACCGTGTACAGGTTGAAGTAGAATATTTCATCACTTTGTGTGAATTGCCTTTGCCCCAGTTGAAGGGGGTGGATAAGGGTGTGTTTGAAACATTGAGAAACATCTACCGCAATTTCTCGGAAGCCGATGCACAGCGCATCAAGGATATTGAAAGCGTCACCAACCATGACGTGAAGGCTGTGGAGTATTTCCTGAAAGAGGAATTTGATAAGTTGGGCGGGATGGATGATTACAAGGAATTTATTCATTTCGGACTGACTTCGCAGGATATTAATAATACGTCTGTTCCCCTGTCGGTGAAAGAGGCGCTGGAGCAAGTGTATTATCCGCAGATCGAGGAACTGATCGCTCAGTTGCGTACCTATGCCGAAGAGTGGGCTGGCATCCCGATGCTTGCCAAGACACACGGACAGCCGGCTTCTCCTACTCGTTTGGGTAAGGAAATTATGGTGTTTGTCTATCGCTTGGAGCGCCAGGTGGCTGCTTTGAAGGCTTGCCCGGTGACGGCAAAGTTCGGTGGCGCTACGGGAAATTACAATGCGCATCATGTGGCATATCCCGAATATGACTGGAAGGCTTTCGGCGATAAATTTGTTGCAGAGAAGCTGGGACTGGAACGTGAGGAATATACGACGCAGATTTCCAACTACGATAATCTGTCTGCCATCTTCGATGCCATGAAGCGTGTCAATACGATTATGATTGATATGAACCGTGACTTCTGGCAGTATATTTCCATGGAATACTTCAAGCAGAAGATTAAAGCCGGTGAGGTGGGCTCCAGTGCGATGCCGCATAAGGTAAATCCGATTGACTTTGAAAATGCGGAAGGTAACCTGGGCATGGCAAACGCTATCCTGGAACATCTGGCGGTGAAGTTGCCGGTATCGCGTCTGCAACGTGACCTGACCGACTCTACTGTGCTGCGTAACATCGGTACGCCTTTTGGGCATATCGTAATTGCTATCCAAAGTTCATTGAAGGGGTTGCGTAAATTGCTGCTGAATGAGCCGGCTATCTACCGCGACTTGGATAATTGCTGGAGCGTGGTGGCTGAGGCTATCCAAACCATCCTGCGCCGTGAGGCTTATCCGCATCCTTATGAAGCATTGAAGGCGTTGACGCGTACCAATCAGGCCATTACGGAAGCCTCCATCAAGGAATTTATCGAAGGTTTGAATGTGAGTGAAGAGATAAAGAAAGAATTGCGCGTGATTACTCCCCATACATATACCGGAATCTAGGGGAACGCGAGAAAGCCGGAGGTGTTCAACATTTTATTCCGGCAGTTGTTTATAACTATATAAAGAGATAATGAGAATGGCCGTAAGGCCAGTAGGTTTAATTTTATTCGAATAAAACAATGAGTACAGAAAACGAAAATTGGCGTGATACTTCTTCCGCAGAGGAGAACTCAGGTGCTGGCCGTGATGGCAACCAACAAAGCAGAGAAGGAAGCTACAGCCGCCCGTCTTGCAACCGTGAAAATGGCGATCGTCCTTACCGTCCGAGATTTAACAGTGAAAATGGTGGCGACCGTCCGCAACGTCC
>JAJQAY010000039.1:16569-115916 GCA_021203515.1 Bacteroides sp.
CGAAGGTGGTAACCGTCCGCAGCGCCCTTATGGAAACAATGCAGGTGGCGGCGATAGTCCTTACCGTCCGAGATTTAACAGTGAAAATGGTGGCGACCGTCCGCAACGTCCTTACAACAACGATCGCTCGTATGGCAACAGCGAGCGCCCTTACCGTCCGCGCTACAACAGCGAAGGTGGTAACCGTCCGCAGCGCCCTTATGGAAACAATGCAGGTGGCGGCGATCGTCCCTATCGTCCGCGCTACAACAATGGCAGCGGCAGACCCGGCGGCAATTATGGTAATAGAGACAGTTTCAGCCGTCCGATCCGTCGTACGGATGATTACGATCCCAATGCTAAGTATAGCAAGAAGAAACAAATAGAATATAAAGAACAATTCGTTGATCCCAATGAACCGATCCGTCTGAATAAGTTCCTTGCTAATGCAGGGGTTTGTTCACGCCGCGAGGCTGATGAGTTTATCACGGCCGGAGTGGTTTCGGTGAACGGAGAAGTGGTGACCGAATTGGGAACCAAGATTAAGCGTGGTGATGAAGTGAAGTTCCACGACCAGACCGTCAGCATCGAACGCAAGATTTATGTTCTGTTGAACAAGCCGAAAGATACGGTGACAACTTCGGACGATCCGCAGGCACGCCGTACGGTGATGGATTTGGTGAAGGGTGCTTGTGACGAGCGTATCTATCCGGTGAGCCGTCTGGACCGCAATACCACCGGTGTGCTGTTGCTGACGAACGACGGTGACCTGGCTTCCAAACTGACTCACCCTAAGTATCTGAAGAAGGAAATATATCATGTACACTTGGACAAGAACCTGACAAAAGCCGATATGGAGCAGATTGCAGCCGGCATCCAACTGGATGACGGTGAAATCCATGCAGATGCCATCAGCTATACGGATGACTTCAAGAAAGATGATGTAGGTATTGAAATTCACTCCGGCAAGAACCGCGTCGTGCGTCGTATTTTCGAATCGCTCGGATATAAGGTGATGAAGCTGGATCGTGTATTCTTTGCCGGATTAACCAAGAAAGGCCTGCGTCGCGGCGAATGGCGTTACCTCACCGAGCAGGATGTAAACTACCTGCGCATGGGGTCTTTTGAGTAATATATATAATAAGGTATAATAACTGTTTTATGGAAAAGATTAGTAGAACAAAGATTGTCGACCTGTTGAAGCGCGAGGATTTTGGCGCCATGGTCAACGTGAAAGGCTGGATGCGTACCCGCAGAGGTAGTAAGCAAGTAAATTTTATCGCGCTGAACGACGGTTCTACAATAAATAATGTGCAGGTTGTAGTGGATTTGGCTAACTTCGACGAGGAGATGCTGAAAGACATTACTACCGGCGCTTGTCTAAGCGTAAACGGTGTGCTGACCGAATCTGTAGGCTCCGGCCAGAAGGCAGAGGTGCAGGCTCGTGAAATCGAGATACTGGGAACTTGCGATAATACATATCCGTTGCAGAAGAAGGGTCATTCTATGGAGTTTCTCCGGGAGATTGCCCATTTGCGTCCCCGTACGAATACGTTCGGTGCAGTGTTCCGCATCCGCCACAACATGGCGATTGCCATTCATCAGTTCTTCCACGAGAAGGGTTTCTTCTATTTCCACACGCCTATTATTACGGCTTCGAACTGTGAAGGTGCCGGTCAGATGTTTCAGGTTACTACGATGAACCTGTACGACTTGAAGAAAGATGAGGTTGGTTCAATCGTTTACGATGACGACTTTTTCGGAAAACAGGCAAGTCTGACGGTTTCCGGTCAGTTGGAAGGCGAGCTTGCTGCAACTGCACTGGGTGCTATCTATACGTTCGGACCTACATTCCGTGCCGAAAACTCCAATACTCCCCGCCACCTGGCGGAGTTCTGGATGGTGGAGCCGGAAGTTGCGTTCAACGATATTAACGATAACATGGATTTGGCGGAAGAATTCATCAAGTATTGCGTGCAGTGGGCTTTGGACAACTGTGCCGACGACGTGAAGTTCCTTAATGATATGTTCGACAAGGGTCTGATAGAGCGTCTGCAAGGCGTACTGAAGGAAAGTTTCGTTCGTCTGTCTTATACAGAAGGTATCAAGATACTGGAAGAGGCCGTTGCCAAAGGACACAAGTTCGAGTTCCCTGTATATTGGGGAGTCGACCTGGCTTCCGAGCACGAACGCTATCTGGTGGAAGAACACTTCAAACGTCCGGTTATCCTGACGGATTATCCGAAGGAAATCAAGGCGTTCTATATGAAGCAGAATGAAGACGGCAAGACGGTGCGCGCCATGGACGTGCTTTTCCCGAAGATTGGCGAAATCATCGGAGGTTCCGAGCGTGAAGCCGATTACAACAAGCTGACTACCCGTATTGAAGAACTCCACATCCCGATGAAGGACATGTGGTGGTATCTCGATACCCGTAAGTTCGGTACATGCCCTCACTCCGGTTTTGGACTGGGCTTCGAACGTTTGTTGCTGTTCGTAACCGGTATGACGAATATTCGTGACGTAATCCCGTTCCCGCGTACTCCGCGTAACGCAGATTTTTAATCGTTCCGGAATAAAATACTGTTCAGGCACGAATTACACAGATTTCACGGTCTTAGTTTATAAGACTGTGTTGGTCTGCGTAATCCGTGCCTTTCTTTGTAATGTAACCATCTCTCATTTATTTTCCAATAATCCTGTTTTTTTATCTTCGCAGATGTTATTTTCTCGAAATAAATCTTTATATTTGTGCCAACCGATGTGACATAACTCTAACCAATATCATATGAATATGAAAAAAAACTATTTCTTTACCATTCTTGCAGCTATGCTGCTGGCGGTAACAGGGCTTCACGCGCAGAGTAACCCTGCTTCCACTCCTGCGCATCTCGAAGGTATCTGGCAGTTGTGTCATTATGTATCCGAAAATCAGGATGTTCCCGGAATGTTGAAACCGAGTAATACATTCAAGGTGTTGAGCGATGACGGGCGTATCGTTAATTTCACGATTATTCCCGGTTCGGATGCCATCATTACCGGATATGGCACGTATCGGCAGATCTCAGACCATACCTATAAGGAAAGCATCGAGAAAAATATCCACCTGCCCATGCTGGATAATAAGGATAACATCCTTGAATTTGAAATGGGTGAAGGCGGAGTGATGTATTTGAAATATTTTATTTCCAAAGATTTGAACGGAAATGAACTGAACACCTGGTTCCATGAAACGTGGAAAAGGGTAGGTATGCCGGATAAATTCCCCGGAGACATCATTCGATAACAGAAGCCTTTACAGGGATAAAGTATTAGGTATTAGGTATTAAGTATTAGGTGTTAAGCTGCGCTATAATCTGCATAGCTAATACCTAATACTTAATGCCTAATACCTAATGCTTTGTTGTATATTAGTAGCAGGGTAGCTTTCAAAAAAAGAAGAAAACGTTTGCCAGTTATAAGAAAATCCGTACCTTTGCAAGCCGATTATTATCTCATAAGGATAAGCATTTAATTCATAGCGAGTTAATCTTCCAATGTCCGGGATGATTGGCTTGTGGTGAAGAGAAGCATTTAGTAGTAACATTTAAAAAACAATTAAGAGTGGATACTTTAAGTTACAAGACCATTTCTGCAAACAAAGCTACAGTAACCAAAGAATGGGTTATTGTTGACGCCACAGACCAAGTATTAGGTCGTCTGGGCGCAAAAGTTGCGAAACTGTTGAGAGGGAAGTATAAACCAAACTTTACCCCTCACGTTGATTGTGGCGATAATGTAATCATTATCAATGCCGACAAAGTAAAATTAACCGGTAACAAATGGAATGACAAGGTATATCTGTCATATACAGGTTATCCCGGCGGTCAGAGAGAAATCACTCCTGCTCGTTTGCAGGCAAAACCGAACGGTGATGATAGGTTGCTGAGAAAAGTAGTAAAGGGTATGCTGCCTAAGAACAAATTGGGCGCACAATTGCTGGGTAATATGTATGTATATGCCGGCAGCGAGCACAAACATGAAGCTCAGAGCCCGAAAATGATTGATATTAACGCACTTAAATAAGAGATAATGGAAGTAGTAAATGCATTAGGCAGACGTAAACGTGCAATTGTGCGCATTTTCGTAAGCGAAGGTACAGGAAAGATTACTATTAACAAGAGAGACCTCGCAGAGTACTTTCCATCAAGCATTCTTCAGTATGTAGTTAAACAACCGTTGAACAAGCTGGGTGTTGCTGAAAAGTATGACATCAAGGTTAACCTCTGCGGTGGTGGTTTCACCGGTCAGTCTCAGGCTTTGCGTTTAGCTATCGCCCGTGCACTGGTGAAGATGAATGCTGAAGATAAAGCTGCTCTCCGCGCTGAAGGCTTCATGACTCGTGACCCGCGTTCTGTTGAACGTAAGAAACCGGGACAGCCGAAAGCACGTCGTAGATTCCAGTTCAGTAAACGTTAAGAGTTGCAGAAGCGTTGGAGCGGACAAGTTGCTTAATTCTCAACTTATAACTCTCAACTCTCAACTGAAAAAGCGTTTAGCATCTAAACTACCGGGACTCTTCATCTGGATAGACTGCCCGGCGGTTGGTTTAGAAAAAAAACAAAAAAGAAAGTAAACGATTTAAAGATTAAAACAAAATGTCAAGAATAAATTTTGATACATTATTGGAAGCCGGCTGTCACTTCGGTCACTTGAAAAGAAAGTGGAACCCAGCTATGGCTCCTTACATCTTCATGGAGCGCAATGGTATTCATATCATTGACCTCAACAAGACGGTTGCTAAAATTGACGAAGCTGCTGAAGCTTTGAAGCAAATCGCTAAATCAGGAAAGAAAGTCCTGTTTGTTGCTACTAAAAAACAAGCTAAGCAGGTGGTTGCCGAAAAGGCTGCATCTGTAAATATGCCTTATGTAATCGAGCGCTGGCCGGGTGGTATGTTGACTAACTTCCCGACAATCCGTAAGGCCGTTAAGAAAATGGCTACTATCGACAAGTTGACTAACGATGGTACTTACTCTAACCTCTCTAAGAGAGAAATTCTGCAAATCTCTCGTCAACGTGCCAAATTGGACAAGACTTTGGGTTCTATTGCTGACCTGACCCGTCTGCCGTCTGCTTTGTTCGTAATCGACGTAATGAAAGAAAATATTGCAGTTCGCGAAGCTAACCGTTTGGGTATTCCGGTGTTCGGTATCGTTGATACGAACTCTGACCCCTCAGACATCGACTTCGTAATCCCGGCAAATGACGATGCTACCAAGTCAATAGAAGTTATTTTGGATGCTTGCTGCGCTGCTATGCAGGAAGGTCTGGAAGAACGCAAGGCTGAAAAGGTAGACATGGAGGCTGCCGGTGAAGCTCCTGCCAACAAAGGCAAGAAGAAAGCTACAAAAGCAAGACTTGACAAATCCGACGAGGAAGCAATCAACGCAGCCAAAGCTGCTGCTTTCATGAAGGAAGACGAAGAGGCTTAATTATATAATTGAGAGTTGAGAGTTGATAGTTGAGAGTTACTTGTCAGTAGCAATTCTCAATTCTCTGTTCTCAACTCTCAATTGCTTTTTAAAACAAATTTATTAACTCTAAATATAAGGAAAGATATTATGGCTGTAAGTATGGCTGATATAACCAAGCTCCGTAAGATGACGGGTGCTGGTATGATGGATTGCAAGAACGCGTTGACTGAAGCTGAAGGCGATTTCGACAAGGCAATGGAAATTATCCGTAAGAAAGGACAGGCTGTTGCTGCTAAGCGTTCAGACCGCGAAGCTTCTGAAGGTTGTGTTTTGACTGCAACTACCGGTGACTTTGCCGTTATCATTGCTTTGAAATGCGAAACTGACTTTGTGGCTCAGAATGCCGACTTCATAAAGTTGACTCAAGATATTCTTGACCTTGCCGTAGCTAACAAGTGCAAGACTTTGGACGAAGTGAAAGCGTTGCCGATGTGTAAAGGCACTGTACAGGATGCAGTGGTTGACCGTAGCGGTATCACGGGTGAGAAGATGGAACTCGATGGTTATATGATTGTGGAAGGTGCAAGCACTGTTGTTTACAACCACATGAACAGAAACGGTCTTTGTACTATCGCTGCTTTCAACAAGGAAGTTAACGAGGCGTTGGCTAAGCAAGTAGCTATGCAGATTGCTGCCATGAACCCGCTTGCCATTGACGAAGACGGTGTTTCTGAAGAAGTGAAGCAGAAAGAAATCGAAGTTGCCATTGAGAAGACAAAAGCAGAACAAGTGCAGAAAGCTGTTGAGGCTGCTTTGAAGAAAGCCGGTCTTAACCCGGCTCATGTGGACAGCGAAGACCACATGGAAAGCAACATGGCTAAAGGCTGGCTTACGGCTGAAGATGTAGCAAAGGCAAAAGAAATCATTGCTACTGTTTCTGCTGAAAAGGCTGCCCGCCTGCCCGAACAAATGATTCGGAACATTGCTCAGGGTCGTCTGGGCAAGTTCCTGAAAGAAGTTTGCTTGTTGAACCAGGAAGACATCATGGACGCTAAGAAGACAGTGAGAGAAGTGCTGAAGGAAGCTGACCCCGAACTGAAGATTGTAGATTTCAAGCGTTTCACTTTGCGCGCTGAATAATTCTATTTGAGAATATACAGAAACGGTCGCACGGAATACCCGTAGCGACCGTTTTTTTATGCCTGCTTATTCGCTTCGAAACAGATGATGCATTTGCTCCGAACAGATGATGTGTTTGTCCTCAACGCATCATCTGTTCGGGGCAAACGGATGATGTATTTTGAAAGGGTGGATTATCCTACCGGTTTGGTTTGCGTATATCCCTCTTTTTTAAGCAGTTCCAACACTTTCAGCTTGAAGTCACCCTGTACGATGATTTCTCCGTCTTTGGCACTTCCGCCTACGCCGCATTTGCTTTTCAGCAGTTTTCCCAATTCCTTCAGGTTGTTGTCCGCACCGACAAAGCCGGTGACAAGGGTAACCACTTTGCCTCCGCGGTTCTTGCGGTCCAGTTGTACGCGCAGGCGCTGCTGGGCGGGTGGGAGTGTGGCTTGTACTTTATCATCTTCTTTCTCGTAGCCATAGTCCGGATTGGTGGAATAAACCACGTTCAACCGGTCTTTCCAGTCATTATTCTTCATATTCATTCTATATTAGGGAGGTCAAAAGTAATATTTTAGGCGGAACCTTGCAATCTTTTGCTATTTTTGTCGTCTAATAGGAAAATGAATGCTTCGTTTAACTGATAAAAGCATGAGGAAAGCTATCTGTTTATTATATCTGAGTCTTCTGTTAATCCTGTCTTTTGCACAAACTTTCAAAGGTTCCGTCACCGACGATGCAGGCAATCCGGTACCTTATGCCGCTCTCTATCTGCGGGAAACAAAATCGGGTTTCACTACCGACGAGCACGGATACTTCCAGACGCAGCTTCCGCGAGGCCGATATACCTGCGAAGTCTCTTCCCTGGGATTTACCTCGCAGACATTCTCTTTCGAGATGCCCGGACATGATTATGAGAAGAACTTAATCCTTGCCGAGCGTATCTATTCGTTGCCTGAGGTCAGTGTGCTGAAAGGAAGCGAAGACCCTGCCTATGCCGTGATGCGCAAGGCGATAGCGCGTGCCTCTTATTATCGCACCCAGATAAAGGGCTTCAAAGCAGGTACTTATCTGAAAGGAACAGGCAAGGGCACTTCTATTTCGGCCCTGCTGAAAGTGTCGAAGTCAGTAAGAAAAGCATCGAAGGAGTTTCTGGACAAGCTGTTTGTGCTGGAAGAGCAGCAGCAAGTCACCTTTACCGCCCCCGACACCTGGAATAGCCGGGTGATTGCCTATAAGAACTCCTTCCCCGACGAACTCCAGATAGATATGGGGATGACTACCGTCAACCTGTATGCACCGGAGATTTTCGATAAAATATCTCCCTTGAACAAAGGAGCTTTTTCCTACTATCGTTTCAGGCTCGATGGCTACTATCAGGAAACGGGCATATGATTAATAAGATACGCGTTATTCCCAAGCGTGAGAATACCCGTTTGCTGGAAGGCGATTTGTTTATAGTAGAAGATTTATGGTGCGTTTCTGCCGCCGACTTCAATATACGGGAGAGCGGGCTGAAAGGCCACGTCCGTACTGCTTGCAAGGAGGTGCAGCCTGCTGTTTTTCTTCCGGTTTCCACCACGATATCTGTCTCCATAGATATGATGGGCTTTAAGGGAGAGGCGTCTTATCTGGCTGCCATCCGCTATGCAGAGGTGCAGACGGATATAAAACCGACAGCCTCCACCAGCCAGGAAACTCCAACGGGCAAGAAGACAACTTCTGCCGCAAAAGCAACCGATACAGCCAAAGCATCCGCTCCCTCCCCGCAGAAACATAAGTATGAACTCCCGTCGCGCATCACCCGCAAAGAGGTACAGACCGACTTGCTGGCGGGTAAGAGGGACTCTTCGTATTGGGCTTCTGTGCGTAGTGTGCCGTTGCGTTTGGAGGAAATGCAGAGCTATCAGATTAAAGAAGAAAAGATACTTCAGAAAGATACACTGCCCGGTGAGAAGAAACGTAAACCGACGGTTGCCGGCCAGGCACTGAATGCCTTCATGTTTGGAAAGACCTTTCGCACTTCCGACAAGAAGGCATGGTTGACGCTTCCGGGACTTCCCGGCTATGTGCCCGAATATAATTTTGTGGACGGCTTTTGGCTGGGGCTTGCTCTGAAATCGGGCGTGAAGCTTTCTTCGGATTCCACACTCTATTTCTCTCCATCTTTTTACTATACCACTGCCCGGAGGAATTGGGTGGGGCAGGGAAACTCTCGTTGGAATATGCTCCCCGGAACCGGGGAAGCCTGAGCCTTTCCGGTGGCGTGACCTCTGCCGATTATAACGGTGAGAGTGGGGAGTCGCGTGTCATCAACTCAATATCCAGTTCCCTGTTCGGGCATAATCATATCAACTTCTATGAGATCACCTATTTTACGGCAGACCATGCCATAGAGCCTTTCAACGGATTGCTTTTCACTACTTCCCTCTCTTGGCAACGCAGAAAGATGCTGGACAATCATATCCACAAAAGCTGGTTTAAGAGAGAGGCCGAACCGAACATTCCGGAAAACACAGCTTTTCGTCCGATGCCTGAGAATGATATACTGACAGCATCTTTCGGACTGGAATATACTCCGGCACATTATTACCACATGTACCGGGGCAGGAAAGTGTACGAAAACCCCCATTATCCTACCTTTGCCCTGAAGTACGACCGGGCTTTCCCGATGGAAGGAAGCCGCTATCTCACTTCTTATCACTTGATGCAGTTCTCTGCAAGACAGAAGATAGAGTTCGGCATGTTCAATCGCCTGAACTGGTCGGCCAATGCCGGTACGTTCTGGGACGCCGATAACCTGCAATTCCCCGATTTCAAGCACTTTACATCTACCCACATACTCGTTACGGAGCGTACTTTCGATACCGGATTTAGCCTGCCCGACAACTATGCACTGGCAACGGATACCCGCTGGGCACAAGCGCACGTATCCTGGTACACGCCCTATTTGCTGCTAAAACAGATCCCCTGGCTTTCAAAGAAATCTTTTGATGAAGCCTTGCGTCTTCGTTCCATCGTGCTCTACGGACAGCGGCCTTATACGGAACTGGGCTATTCGCTTGGCTTTTCAGATATAGCGCGCATCGGCGTATTTGTAGGATTTGAAGCCTTGAAGTACCATTCGGTCGGAGTATCTGTAAGCCTGCCCTTATCCGTACTTGCCATCGAGTAAGTCTTTTGTAGAAATTATGTTAACTTTCTGGTGCTTGCCCCTTGTTTTAGAGAAAAAAACGTATTTTTGTCCATCCGTTACCTAATAGATGAAGAAAATGACTGCGAACCAAGCAAATCAATACAAGGAAAGCATGAAAGTGCCGGAGCCTACTTTGCGCAGGTTGCCATGGTATTTGTCTAATGTAAAGCTGCTGAAGCAAAAAGGCGAACGTTTTGTCTCTTCCACCCAAATCTCCAAAGAAATCAATATCGATGCTTCCCAGATAGCCAAAGACCTGTCATATGTCAATATCTCAGGGCACACGCGTGTGGGCTATGAGGTCGATACGCTGATTGCCGTACTGGAAGATTTCCTGGGGTTTACCAATCTGCACAAGGCGTTTCTATTCGGTGTCGGAAGCCTGGGAGGCGCATTGCTGCGCGACTCCGGTCTGAGTCATTTCGGCTTGGAGATAGTGGCGGCATTCGATGTTAACCCCGACTTGGTGGGGACTAGCCTGAACGGCATTCCCATTTTCCACTCCAATGAGTTTGAAAAGAAAATGCGCGAGTTCGATGTCAATATCGGTGTGCTGACCGTACCCATTGAAATTGCGCAGCAGATTACGGATATGATGGTGGCGGGCGGCATCAAAGCCGTGTGGAACTTTACCCCGTTCCGTATCCGCGTGCCGGAAAATATAGTTGTACAGAACACTTCTCTATACGCCCATCTGGCGGTCATGTTCAACCGGTTGAACTTTAACGAAATCAAATAATGAAGATTATTGCGGTAGGAATGAACTATGCCCTCCACAACCAGGAGCTGGGGCATACTCAAGTAAATAAAGAGCCGGTTATCTTCCTGAAACCCGATTCGGCTCTTCTCAAAGACGGTAAGCCGTTCTTTATTCCCGATTTCTCCAATGAAGTCCATTACGAGACGGAAGTCGTGGTGCGCATCTGCCGTTTGGGCAAGAATATCGCTCCGCGCTTTGCGCACCGCTATTACGATGCCGTGACGGTGGGCATCGACTTCACCGCACGCGACCTGCAACGCCAGTTCCGCGAAGCGGGCAATCCGTGGGAACTGTGCAAAGGCTTTGATAACTCGGCAGCTATCGGCACATTCATTCCGTTGGAACAGGCGGGCGGCAACGTGCAGCAACTCGATTTCCACCTGGATATCGACGGACAGGAAGTGCAGCGCGGCAATACGGCCGATATGCTTTTCAAGGTAGACGACATCATCGCTTATGTCAGCCGCTTCATGACGTTGAAGATTGGCGACCTGCTGTATACCGGTACTCCCGCCGGTGTCGGTCCGGTCAGCATAGGCCAGCATCTGCAAGGATACCTCGGGGAGGAGAAATTGCTGGACTTTTATATCCGCTAACTATTATACTACAGAACAATATGAAGATACGTGTGGGTTTTGGCTTCGACGTCCACCAACTGGTGGCAGGCCGCGAACTTTGGTTGGGCGGTATTCTCCTGGAACATGAAAAAGGATTGCTCGGACACTCGGATGCCGATGTGCTTATCCATGCCATCTGCGATGCCTTGTTGGGGGCCGCCAATATGCGCGACATCGGCTATCACTTTCCCGATACGGCAGGCGAGTTCAAGAACATCGACAGCAAGGTTTTGTTGAAGAAGACGGTGGAACTGATTGCAACGAAAGGTTATTCCGTGGGAAACATCGACGCAACCATCTGTGCCGAACATCCCAAACTGAAAGCTCACATTCCCGCCATGCAGCAAACCCTTTCCGAAGTGATGGGCATTGATGAAGAGGACATCTCCATCAAAGCCACCACTACGGAGAAACTGGGCTTTACCGGTCGTGAAGAAGGCATTTCGGCCTATGCGACGGTATTAATAGAAAAAGATTAATTCTCTGCAAGGGAAGCCGGTGTCGTCTGGCGGCAGTTGATATTCCGCAGTTTCCCTATAAATCCGTTTCTGGCATCACCTATTTGTTGCATAGGGAAGACAAGTGTTTCTTGTATATACATCTTGTCTTTGCGCTTATGGGTATAGTTGTAGTGCTGCTGGATGCGGCCCTCCAGGCGTTCCGCTTTCGCATCGTTAATGTAGAGGGTCGTACCTTTGTAGTCGCCTTCGATGCGTACTTTCGTCCATTCTCCTGCGGGGAGGGTGGTGCTGTGGAATACGAAGGTATATCCGTCACGGCTGAAGGCCAGTTTCCCTTTATTCTCCCTGTTGGCATATACCGTGGAATGCGGGCCTTTGAACAATATGGCACTGATATTCTGCTTCTTATCCGGATTTATCTCGAACTCCACCGCATAAGGATAACCTATCTCAGGCAAGGGAGTGACGATGCTGTCCGTTCCGTTCAGGGAAAGTTCCTCTTTCTGTCCCGGCAGCATGACTTCACCCTGCAAGCACCCCAACAGATTGATACCCGGAGCTTCGGGCATCTCCTTGCACACCTTTTCAAATGCTTCGTAGGAAACCGCTTCGTTCTTTCCCCTCCACATCTTTTCAGCAAGTACCTGCGCGGCAGGGAAAGTGCGGTAATGAACATCCTGCTCAGAAACACCGTTGCCGCAATGGTCGTTCCACACGGCAAACATGGCTCCAAGAAGCCCCGGAGTACCTTCGGGCACTTCTTCGCGAGAGTTTACCTTGCCTACCCGCCAGTTCTCGTATAGCCATTTGGTATCGAGGAAGTCGCGGTAATAGCCGGCAGCGGGCACTATATACAGACAGGTGTCGCAAGTATTGATAATCTTATATCCCTTTTTCAGCGAAGCTATCGGGTCAATCCAGTCATACGACCACGCATTGATAGTCACATTCTCCGATTTAACCGGAGTGTTCCCCTTCAGCCAGCGCAAGGCGCCCCACATGCGGACATTCTTTCCGTATTTCTCCACAAACTTTAAATATCTGTCGGTGAAATAGCGGAAGCGTTCCGCTTCTTTTGCATTATACTCGTCCGTACCGATATGCACGTCCGGGTCGATAAATACGGGATTGTCACCAGAGAGATATTCATCCAGCAAGGCATCCATGAAGCGGTATGTTTCTTCTTTATACAAATCCAGGTGGTCCATGCCGTACTTGTCGCTTCCTATCTCGGGCTTGTATTGCGTGAAAGCCAGTGAGTGAGCCGGTATGTCGATTTCGGGAACGATATTTATGCCATACTCCATTCCCAGCAGTTGGAGGTCGACGAATTCCTTCTTGGTGTAGGAACCGTCTTTGGCGGTCAGTCCCGGAAAACGCTCACTCTCCAGGCGGAAGGCGGCATAGGTCTTGTTCCAGTCATTGTCGAAGAACTGCACAAAGCCGTTATCGTTGAGATGTACCTGAAATTCGTTTATCTTATAGAAAGAGAGTATCTTGACATATTGCCGCAGATAGTCCATCGTGAAGAACTTACGTCCGACATCGAGCATAAAGCCACGGTTGGGGTGTTGCGGATAGTCGCGTGCAACCCCTTTGGGCATCGCGCCTTGCTCGCCATAAAGTATTTGCAGCAGGCTTCGTGTTCCCCAGAATACGCCGCGAGGGGTCGGGGCGGAGATACCGGCATAACGGTTGACCGTGAGGATATACCCCTCTTCACCCAGTTGCTCATCGGGCCTCGTCAGCGAAAGGTAAATATCGCTCTTCCCCGGCTTTCCGGTCTTTACGGAATACTTCCAGCCCAGCAGGTCTTCCAAGTCCTGCACAAGGGTGGTTGCTACGCTGTTCAATGTTGCTTCATCGGCAGGAGCGATGACGATGCTGCCTTCGGCGGGCAGTACGAGTTTTCCACTTCCCGCCTTCCACTCTTGCAGGGCGGGGATTACTTTCGGACTTGTTTCTTTGGACGATACAGACAAGGCTATTGTCAATAAACAAATAGTGAGTAGTTTTTTCATAAGTATATCAATTAATTAGATTTTACAAAGTTATGGATAATTCGAGAAAAAACACGCCTGTCGGGGGCATAATAATTTGCTATTATTGCAACATCATAAACCTATTCGGCATAATTTGATTATTTTTGCCTGTAGAAAAAAGAATTGCTTATGGATAAGATAAAAACCGGATTGGCTGCTTACGGGATGTCGGGACAAGTATTTCACGTTCCCTTCCTCTCTACCAATCCCCATTTTGAACTGACTGCTATCACCGAGCGTAGCAAAGACCTGTCGCGTGCAAAGTATCCCGAGGCCCGCATTGTCCGCAGTTTTGAGGAACTGATAAACACGGACGGACTGGAGTTGGTGGTTATCAATACACCGGACAGCACCCATTACGAATATGCCCGCCGTGCACTCCAGGCCGGCAAGCATGTAGTCGTAGAGAAACCTTTCACCTCCACGGTAGAAGAAGGGGAGGCACTTGTGGCCCTTGCCGCTGAAAAAGGGTTGACATTGAGCGTTTATCAGAACCGTCGGTGGGGCAGCGACTTCCTGACGGTCAAAGAGGTGTTGTCCAAAGGCCTGTTGGGACATCTTGTGGAGTTCGAGTCCACCTTTCCCCGTTATCGCAACTTCATCAAGCCCAACACGTGGAAGGAAACCGGAGAAAGCGGCGGAGGACTGACCTATAACCTGGGTTCCCACCTTATAGACCAGGCTGTGCAACTGTTTGGTATGCCTGCATTCGTATTTGCCGATATTGCCACCTTGCGGGCGGGCGGCAAGGTGGACGACTATTTCGTTATCCATTTGCTGCAACCGTTCCAGGCGCCCGAAGTGAAGATAACCTTGAAAGCCAGCTACCTGATGTGCGAGAATGAACCGCGCTTCGTGCTTCATGGCAGGGAGGGGTCTTACGTGAAGTACGGTCTCGACCCTAAGGAAGCAGACTTGACAAAAGGCCTGTTGCCCGATACTCCCCATTGGGGCGAGGAAGACAAATCCATTTGGGGAATGCTTCATACGGAAAGGAACGGAGAGGTAGTACGTGAACCCTATCCGAGCCTTCCCGGAAATTACGGTGCTTTCTATGAGAACATCTACCGGCATATCCGCCAGGGAGAACCTTTGCAGAGCGATGCCCGCGAGGTGATTGGAGTAATCCGGCTGATAGAAGCGGTACTGGAAAGCAATGCTACGCGGAAAGTGATTGCACTCTAATACGCTATCTTCACATGCGTCAGCCGCGTGTATTTCGTATTTCCCGCTATATAAGTACGCGCTATCCGGGCGGATAAGACTTGCAGGATTTCCCCCTCCTGATAAGCATGCTCCACGGCCGGCAGTCGGCACGACTCCCGGCTGGCAACGTGCGAACTCACCCGGAACGTGACGAAGTTTCCGGCAGCATCTTTCAACTTCAACACCTGCCGCACATAGAAGTAAGGAGTTGTTCCTTTAACCTGCGTTTTGTAAGGGTCGTCTTCCAGGCGGACGCTGAGAACGGTCAGGGACAGATTTCCTATCTTGTCTCCCTCTTTACCCAGAAAGTTACTGGTCGGGTGCTGCTTTGCCCGTCGTTGCAGGATGTCGAGATAAACGGAATGGTAAATCCTGGCAATCTGCACAAAGCGTTCCTGCTTGGGGATGCGGGGCGTGAACTTGAAGGCTATCCAAGTCAGATAGCCGGGGTCTACTTGCAATATCTCGTGAAGATAATGTCCGTGATACTTTCCGACGGAGATGATGTCGTCGCCCTTGCTCCGCATTCGTTTGGCATTATATTCCACCAAGAGCAACGGACGCGAAGAGTAATAACACAGGCTGCTCGCCATCCGCAACGTTTCGTTGATGTCCGTACTGAGGTCGAAGATATAAAAGAAAGACAGCCGGGCGGGCAGGGGAGAGTAAATCCAAAGTGAATACCGAGGATGGTCCGGCCGGGGCAATACCACAACATAGGCTCCTACCTCCTTGAAAGAGGCTTTCTTCAGGTTGTATTCGTTTAGTTTCTGATACAACACGTCTTGCTCGGCAACAGATATGCCTGGAATAAGCGGATTTGCCATAGTCGTGTATTTGCTTATTCCAAATATACGAATTATTTTTTAAAGGCAAAACATCATTGACTTATATAATGTTTCTTAGGGGAAATGAGATTTTACCCCACGGCCTTATAAATCAGAGCCTTGCATTTACCGAATTTTTTTCTCAGAATGTAAAAGCATTTACCTCGTAGTGTAACGCCTTTTACCTCGTAGTGTAACGGCCTTTACCTCGTAGTGTAAATGGAGTTACCACGAGGGGTAAACGGAGCCTCCCCAAGGAGAAAACGGGTTCCCCTCTGGAGTAAACGGGGTTATAAGTTACTTCTCTTCTATTAATAATGTAGGCTAGAAGCGTACCATCAGTTCCAGTACAATTTTATCTTGTTCCGACTCTTTGGCAATACTGTTTTTAGCATAGAAGTACTTTTCGTAGTTCAGCCGCAGGTCGGTGCGGAAGGCTTTGCTCAGGCTGAAGGTGATGCCACCCGTCAGTCGTTGGCGCTTGTAGTCGGTAGTGATTAATGCGCCCTGCTCGTCAGTGGTTTTGGCGTCGCTTTGGTCCATCATCATATCGTAGCGCAGCAGGAACGACATCTTATGGAATACTTTCTTCAAGGGGAGGTCGTAATTGACGAAGGCATCCACGGCCTGCACGTCTCCGAAAGCATTGTCCGAATATTGCTTGTACAGATACTCCCCTTCGATGTGGAAACGGTCGAATTCGTAGTAGGCGCCGATGTCATACGACTGCATTCTTACCTCTTCCGGCTGGATGCTCTGTACGCTGAGCGTCAGGTTCATCCATTTGGTAACAGGAACTGGGCTTTGGCAGAATAGTTCACCTCTTTGTGCCATTCCTTCTGGTTAGTCAGTCCCGAGCCGTTGAATAAGCCACCTTCTACGGTGATGGGTAGCTCGGTGGGCAGCGTATATCCCAGGGTGACACCGACATCGCGCACATTACCCACTTGCTTGGCAATGAACGAACGGTTGGTGAAATATTGCTGATGGGGCGAGCGGTGGGCGTCAATCGTAAACGGTACGCGCATCTGTCCGGCGGTCACTGTCAGTCCTTTTGCGGGAAAGAGGCGGGTATAGGCATCCAGCATCTTGATGTTTCCTTCATCCGAAAGGTCGATTTCGGCTTTGTAGGCCACGGTGGGCAGCACATTACCCGTCACGCTGACGCGTGCGTTGCGCACTTCAAAGCGTCCGGCTCCCATGGTTGTCTGGTATTCGTACTTGGAACGAATGGTTCCGTGTATCTCCGGCCAATAGTCACGGTTCTCCAGTTGTTCTTTGTCAATCTTCTTTCCGTCCTCGTTGTTATAGGGACTTTGGGCTGTTGCGGCCAGGGGCAGCAAAGCGACGAGCAGTATGAGTGCGCTTTTTTTCATCATTTACAGTGTGTCAGTTTATTTATGACGGCAAAGATACGGTCATATGTGTTGTGTTTTTATGTCATACGTGTTTCGTTTTTGTTACATCTAGTGTGAAGGCATGCTAAAAAGGTATGCCTTTTTTATATCTTCTCCCTGAAAACGTGTATTTTTGCAAGCTAAAGCAATTTGATGCTGGCTTTATATGCCAATGCCCTATTGTTTGTCTTTATTAATAAAAGCAATTTATGAAAACAGAAGAAATAAAAGACCTGTTCAGAAGATTTGAGGGTATTGTTTGCGAATATAATGGAGTGGAATGTTGGAGTGCAAGGGAACTCCAACATTTATTGGGTTATACAAAGTGGGATAAATTTGTTAATGTCATAGATAAGGCAAAGGGTGCTTGTGCCAATGCGGGTGAAATAATAGAGAACCATTTTCCCCAAGTGGAGAAAATGGTTGTGATAGGCTCGGGAGCTGAACGAATGATATTTGATGTGCTTTTAACTCGCTATGCTTTGTTATTTAGTTGCGCAAAATGGAGATTCTAATAAACCTGAAATTGCATTCGCTCAGAACTATTTCGCAGTACAGACCCGGCGTGCAGAGTTGGTAGAACAGCGCCTGCTTGATTATGAGCGTATACAAGCCAGGATAAAGTTAGCGGCAACAGAGAAACTTCTTTCCGGTGTTCTGTATGAACGTGGCGTTGATAATAAGGGATTTGGCATCATTCGTTCAAAAGGTGACAAAGCTTTGTTTCATCTTGATACGAATATGTTGAAACGTAAGTTAGGAGTGCCGGAAGGTCGTCCTTTGGCCGATTTCTTACCTACTCTTGGTATAAAAGCTAAGGATTTGGCAGTAGAAATGACTTCTATCAATGTACAGCAGAAGGATTTATATGGACAAAATCCGGTAGAGCAGGAACATGTGGATAATAATGTCGCTGTCCGTGATATGCTCGTTAGCCGAGGAATTTTCCCTGAGCAGTTGCCGGCAGGTGAGGATGTGAAGAAAGTAGAGCGTAGGTTGAAATCGGAAGAGAAGAAGATTGTTAAATCAAAGAAATAGAAGAGAGATAAATATACTGATGTTTAATAAATGACCAATGGATGAATAGACCAGAGAAGCGAGTATTGGTAGGCATGAGTGGTGGTATAGACAGCACTGCTACATGCTTGATGTTGAGAGAACAAGGTTACGAAATAGTCGGCCTCACCATGTGGGTGTGGGGAGATGAACCGGAAGAAGCCCGTCGGCTTGCCGACAGCATGGGCATCGAGCATTATATTGCAGATGAACGCGAGTCTTTTAAAAAGATAATCGTTCAGAACTTTATTGACGAATACCGTCAGGGACGAACTCCCAATCCTTGTGTGATGTGCAACCTGCTATTCAAGTTCCGCATCCTGACGGAATGGGCGGATAAGCTGGAGTGTAAGTACGTTGCTACGGGGCACTACAGCCGACTGGAAGAACGGAACGGCAAGATTTATATCGTTGCCGGAGATGATGATAAGAAAGACCAGTCCTATTTCCTTTGGCGATTGGGACAAGAGGTGTTGAGGCGGTGCATCTTCCCGCTGGACACTTTTACGAAGTTGCAGACACGCGCCTATCTGCGCGATAAGGGATATACACTGAAAGCCGAAGAAGGGGAGAGCATGGAAGTCTGCTTCATTAAAGGAGACTACCGGGACTTCTTGCGCGAACATTCTCCGGAGATAGATAAGGAGATTGGCGCAGGATACTTTGTCAATTCCGAGGGGGTGAAGTTGGGAGAGCATAAAGGTTTTCCTTATTACACCATCGGACAGCGGAAAGGACTGGAGATTGCCCTCGGCAAACCCGCCTATGTGTTGAAAATCAATCCGCAGAAGAATACCGTTATGCTGGGGGATGTAGACCAACTGAAGGCGGAATATATGCTGGTGGAGCAAGAGAACCTGGTGGACGAAGCGGAAATCTTCGGCAATGATGAACTGACGGTTCGTATTCGCTATCGCAGTAAGCCGATACCTTGCACGGTGAAGCGCTTGGAAGACGGGCGTCTGTTGGTGCATTTCCATTCGGAAGCGTCTGCCATTGCTCCGGGACAGTCCGCCGTGTTCTATGTCGGGAAGCGGGTAGTGGGCGGTTCGTTCATTGCTTCGCAGAGGGGCATCGGAATGTTCCTGGGAAATTGAGAATTAAGAATTGAAAAATAAATGATGAAGAGATTGACACTTATTGCCGGGCTTGTTTTGTTTGTCACAAGCCTATCGGCGCAACAAGATACACTGAAGTATCGCATCAGCCTGAAAGACAAGGCTGCTACTACGTATTCGTTGAAACATCCGGAGAAGTTCCTTTCGGAAAAGGCGATAGCACGCCGGCAGAAGCAGCAGTTGCCGATAGACTCTACCGACCTTCCGGTTTGCCGCCGCTATGTAGATGAGATACGCAAGCAGGGAGTGAATATCGTGGTTATCGGAAAGTGGGAAAACTTCGTGACGGTGTCTTGCAACGACTCTACGCTGATAGACCGCATTGCTGCATTGCCGTTTGTACGTGCCACGGAAAAGGTGTGGATAGCTCCGAAGAATGCGGAGGTAACAGCCGGACGCGACTCGGTGTATAACAATCCTACTATATATCCCGACAGTCTTTATGGACTTGCCGCAGCGCAGATACGTCTCAGTAAGGGTGATAAGCTGCATGAAGCGGGCTTCAAGGGGCATGGCATGACGATTGCCGTGATTGATGCCGGTTTTCATAACTTGGATAAGATAACTGCCATGCAGAATATCCGCGTGCTGGGAGTAAAGGATTTTGTTAATCCGACAGGGGACATCTTTGCGGAAAGCAGCCACGGACTGAGCGTGCTTTCGTGCATCGGGATGAACCAACCCGGCATTATGACCGGTACGGCACCCGAAGCCTCTTTCTGGTTGTTGCGCAGCGAGGATGAGGCTTCCGAGCATCTGGTCGAGCAGGATTACTGGGCGGCTGCGGTAGAGTTTGCCGACAGTGTGGGAGTGGATGTACTGAACACTTCATTAGGTTATTATGCTTTCGATGACAAATCGAAGGACTATCAATATCGTGACTTGGACGGACGCCATGCGCTGATGTCCCGTCAGGCGTCGCACATTGCCGATAAAGGAATGGTGCTGGTGTGCAGTGCGGGTAATTCGGGCATGGGGTCGTGGAAGAAGATTACTCCTCCGGGTGATGCAGAGAATGTGCTGACGGTGGGTGCTGTCAATAAGAAAGCGCTGCTGGCTCCTTTCTCTTCTATCGGTAATACGGCGGATAACCGGGTAAAGCCGGATGTAGTGGCTGTAGGAGAGGGTTCGGATGTGATACATACGGACGGTAATCAGGGCAAGGCAAACGGTACTTCTTTCTCTTCATCGATTATGTGCGGCATGGTGGCTTGCCTGTGGCAGGCTTGTCCAACGCTGACGGCGAAAGAGGTAATAGAACTGGTGCGCCGCTCCGGAGACCGGGCCGAGTACCCTGATAATATCTATGGGTATGGGGTGCCGGATATGTGGAAGGCGTATAGCCATTTACAATTTACCATGTACAAAGTACAATAGGGCTGTGCTGTCACACCGAACTTAATCCGCATGGTAAATTGTACTTTGTACATGGTAAATTGTAAATGTATTAATGGAAGCCCTGTCACTATATGGCCTGAATGCGCTTGTGCGCCGTAGCCTAGAACAATGCCTGCCCGATGCATATTGGGTGCAGGCAGAGTTGAGCGATGTTCGTACCAATAGTACGGGACATTGTTACTTGGAGTTTGTGCAGAAAGATACCCGCAGCAATAACCTGATAGCGAAGGCGCGGGGAACAATCTGGTCGAACGTATTCCGCCTGTTGAAACCTTATTTTGAGGAGGCTACGGGACAGGCATTCGTTTCGGGTATCAAGGTATTGGTGCAGGTCACGGTGAATTTCCATGAACTCTACGGATACAGCCTTACGGTGCAGGACATCGACCCTACTTATACATTGGGCGACATGGCGCGCCGCCGTCGGGAAATACTGAAGCAACTGGAAGAAGAAGGGGTGCTTACGTTGAACAAAGAACTGGAAATACCCCGTTTGCCACAGCGCATCGCCGTCATATCTTCGTCTACCGCTGCCGGCTACGGCGACTTCTGCCACCAACTGCAACATAATCCCAGAGGCTTCTATTTCTACACCGAGCTTTTCCCTGCTTTGATGCAAGGCGAGCGGGTGGAAGACTCCATCCTTTCTGCTCTCGACAAGATAAATTCCCGGTTAGACGATTTCGATGCCGTCGTCATCATCCGTGGCGGTGGCGCTACGTCCGACCTTTCCGGTTTCGACACCTACCTGCTTGCAGCCGCCTGCGCACAGTTCCCTCTGCCCATCATCACCGGCATCGGGCACGAGCGCGACGATACGGTGCTCGACTCCATAGCTCACACCCGCGTAAAGACACCTACCGCAGCGGCCGAGTTTCTGATAGACTGCATGAACGACGCTGCCGACGAACTGGAATTGCTCGCCAATCGCCTGAACGAAAGTGTGCGGAGCTTGTTGGCGCAAGAAAGCCGGAAACTGGCTGCCTATAAAAACCGCATCCCGTCTGCCGCCTACCGACGAGTGTCCGATGCAAAACTTGCATTGCTCACCGCCCGAAAAGACATTGCGCAGGCAGTTACGGTTTCCTTGTCCCGCCATCGCCATCGGCTGGAACTGTTGCAGCAACGCCTGACCGACGCTTCGCCGGAGAAGCAGCTTGCCCGTGGTTATAGCATTACGCTGAAAGACGGGAAAGTAGTGAAAGATTTTACGCAAGTACAGGAGGGCGACAAAATCGTGACTCGTTTACATCACGGAGAAGTGGTGTCTATCATAGAAGACAATACCTAACTCTAAAGCAAGTCTGACACTATCCAAAATAGATTATCTAAAATAGATAATCTATTTTGGATAGTGCTGTTTTTGTTTATCTTCGCCTTATCATTAATATGAAGTAAAGATATGGAAGATAGAATGTTAAATCCTTTTATAGTCAAAGGCTATTCTGCAAAAGACTTGTTTTGCGACCGTGAAAAAGAGCTGGAAGAGCTACTGCAAAATATATATAACGGTGTAGATGTGACTTTGATATCTATCCGCCGTATGGGAAAGACCGGGCTGATTATGCGCACTTTTACTGAACTGGAAGAAAGATTTCCCGACAGAATTGCTATCTATGTCGATATTTACTCTTCGCGTTGTTTGAGCGATTTTGTGAAACTATTGGCAGAAGCAATTCTAAAGAAATTTCCTGAAAAAACTCCGATAGGGAAACAATTTCTTGAACTGCTGAAATCCCTTCGCCCTCTCATTACCTATGATGCCATAACCGGAGAACCGCAGGTTTCTATCACCTATCAGACAGCGGTGGAGAAGGAATATACTTTGAAAGGACTGCTGGATTTCTTGGAAAACAAGCTTGCCGAATTGTCATTGCTTTGGATGAGTTCCAGCAGATTACCGAATACCCGGAAAAGAATATAGAAGCTCTGCTGCGTACCTATATCCAGCAGATGAAGAATGTTTCTTTTATCTTTTGTGGCAGTAAACGAGCTTTGATGATTGAGATGTTTGGCAATGCCAAAAGACCTTTTTATTCCAGCACGCATAAGATATATCTGGATAAGATAGCAAGTGAACCGTATCGGGTTTTTATAAAAAGGCTTTTCAATGAACGGGCGGTAGAGATAGATGAAGAGGCTATCACATATATTCTGGATTGGACAGAGCGATATACGTTTTATACTCAAAGTCTGTGTCATGCTATGTTCGATCAGGGTCAGAAACACATTTCTGTGGAATCGGCAAAACAAGCATGCCTCTCTGTTCTCGACCAGAACGAACCGGTATTCCTGCAATACCGGGAGTTTCTGACGCCGGCACAGTGGAACTTCTTGATTGCCGTAGCAAATGAACGGAGTGTGGAACAAATTACTTCGCAGCGTTTCATTTCTGCCTATAAAATAGGGACACCTGCCAATGCGCGGCGTATATTAAATGCTTTGATTGATAAAGAATTGATATTGGCTGTACCCGATAAACGGCAAACGGCTTATAAAGTATATGACTTGTTCTTCTCGCGTTGGTTGGAAAGGGAGTATTGAATGAATTGGAAATGAATGCATTGTGTCTTTTCTCCTTTCTTTATAGATGCCTTTCGGATATTTTTTCTTACTTTGCATTCCAATTAACCGTATGATGATATGCCTGCAAAAAAAGAAACCTATTCCCAGGCCATGGCGCGCCTGGAGAAGATTGTCAACCAAATAGACAATAATGAGTTGGAAATAGATGCGCTTGCCGAAAAGATAAAGGAAGCGAATGAGATAATCGCATTTTGCAGCGATAAATTGACGAAAGCCGACCGTGAAATTGAAAAATTACTGTCGGAGAAGCGGGAATGTGAGGAATAAAGACTATTTTTTGTTGCAAAATGTACGTAATAAAGTAACTAATACTTTGAGATATGAAAGAAATAGATTGGGCTAATCTGCCGTTCGGATACATGAAGACAGATTACAATGTGAGAATTTATTATCGTAACGGACAGTGGGGCGAAACGGAAGTTTGCAGCGAGGAAACTATTCCTATGCACATGGCAGCAACTTGTTTGCACTACGGTCAGGAGGCATTCGAGGGTTTGAAGGCTTTCCGTGGCAAAGACGGTAAGGTACGTGTTTTCCGTTTGGAAGAGAACGCAGCCCGCTTGCAGTCTACTTGCCGGGGCATCCTGATGCCTGAACTTCCTACCGAACGTTTTAGAGAAGCTATTCTGAAGGTAGTGAAGCTGAACGAACGTTTCATTCCGCCTTACGAATTAGGTGCGTCTTTATATCTCCGCCCATTGTTGGTGGGCACCGGTGCGCAGGTGGGCGTACATCCTGCCAATGAGTACTTGTTTGTAGTATTCGTCACTCCGACAGGTCCTTACTTTAAAGGCGGTTTCTCAGCCAATCCTTATGTTATTATCCGCGAGTTCGACCGTGCCGCACCATTGGGTACCGGTATCTATAAGGTAGGCGGCAACTATGCAGCCAGCTTGCGTGCCAACAAGAAAGCGCACGACTTGGGCTATGCTTGTGAGTTCTATCTCGACGCCAAAGAAAAGAAGTACATCGACGAGTGTGGTGCCGCCAATTTCTTCGGTATCAAAGATAATACTTATATTACTCCGAAATCCACTTCCATCCTTCCGTCCATCACCAACAAGAGCTTGATGCAGTTGGCCGAAGATATGGGTATGAAGGTAGAGCGTCGTCCGGTTCCCGAAGAAGAACTGCTGACATTCGAAGAAGCGGGTGCTTGCGGCACTGCTGCCGTAATCAGCCCCATTGAACGCATTGACGATGTGGAGAACGGCAAGTCTTATGTCATAGCCAAAGACGGCAAGCCGGGACCGATTTGCACGAAACTGTATAATAAGTTGCGCGGCATCCAGTATGGTGATGAGCCTGATACGCACGGCTGGGTGACTATTGTGGAGTAGTAAATGGGAAAAAACAAATTAGAGAAGTTTGCCGACATGGCAAGTTATCCGCATGTCTTCGAATATCCGTATTCGGCGGTAGACAATGTGCCGTTCGAGCAGAAAGGGAACTGGCACAGTCAGTTCTTTAAAAACGACCATCCTATAGTGTTGGAACTGGGCTGCGGCCGTGGAGAATACACCGTGGGCTTGGGCCGTATGTTTCTGGACAAGAACTTTATCGGCGTCGACATAAAAGGCGCCCGCATGTGGACGGGCGCCACCGAGTCTTTGGAGGCAGGCATGACGAATGTCGCCTTTCTGCGCACGAACATCGAGATTATCGACCGTTTCTTTGCACCGGGCGAAGTCAGCGAAATATGGCTTACCTTCTCCGACCCGCAGATGAAGAAAGCCACCAAGCGGCTCACCTCCACCTTCTTTATGGAGCGTTACCGCAAGTTCCTGAAAGACGGCGGCATCATCCACGTAAAGACGGACAGCAATTTCATGTTCACCTACACCCGATACATGATTGAGAAGAACCAACTGCCGGTAGAGTTCATCACAGACGACCTCTATCATTCCGACCTGGTAGACGACATTCTCGGCATCCGCACCTATTACGAACAACAATGGCTCAACCGCGGTTTAACCATCAAATACATCAAGTTCCGCCTGCCCCAATCCTGCCCTTTGCAGGAACCGGACGTAGAAATCGAACTCGATGAATATCGCAGCTACAATCGCAGCAAGCGCAGCGGCCTGCAAACCAGCAAATAATGATAGTTATACTAAATTGTACATTGTACATTGTTAAATTGTAAATGATATTATGACTCTTTATCCTAAACTGATTTTAGATGCACTGGCAACGGTGCGTTATCCCGGCAACCGCAAGACCCTCGTCGAGGCGGAAATGGTTGCCGACAATATGCGTATCGACGGGATGAAAGTAAGTTTTTCGCTGATATTCGAAAAGCCGACCGACCCGTTTATGAAGTCCATGGTGAAAGCTGCCGAGGCAGCCATACATACCTACGTCTCTCCCGAGGTAGAGGTGGGGATTTCTACGGAAAGCCGTCAGGCTCCTCGCCCGGAGGCCGGCAAACTATTGCCGCAGGTGAAGAACATCATCTGCGTGTCTTCCGGCAAAGGCGGTGTGGGTAAGTCGACCGTAGCAGCCAATCTAGCGGTGGCTCTGGCAAAGCTAGGCTATAAAGTAGGGTTGCTGGACGCCGATATATTCGGCCCTTCTGTCCCCAAGATGTTTCAGATGGAAGATGCACGCCCCGTTGCCGAGAGCGTCGGCGGGCGCGACTTGATTGTGCCGATTGAGAAGTACGGCATCAAGCTCCTTTCCATCGGCTTCTTTGTCGACCCTGACCAAGCTACGTTGTGGCGCGGCGGAATGGCGAGCAACGCCTTGAAGCAATTGATTGGTGACGCCAACTGGGGCGAACTGGACTATTTCCTGATAGATCCTCCTCCCGGCACTAGCGACATCCATCTGACAGTGGTACAGACGCTTGCCATGACTGGCGCCATCGTAGTCAGCACTCCGCAGGCTGTGGCTTTGGCAGATGCACGCAAAGGCATTAATATGTTCACCAACGACAAGGTGAATGTACCTATTCTAGGCTTGGTAGAAAATATGGCCTGGTTCACCCCGGCCGAACTGCCCGAGAACAAATACTATATCTTCGGCAAGGAAGGCGCCAAGAAGTTGGCAGAAGATATGAATGTGCCCTTGCTGGGACAAATCCCCATCGTGCAAAGCATCTGCGAAAGCGGTGATAAAGGCACTCCCGTCGCTTTGGATGAAAATACCGTGACCGGACGCGCCTTCTTGCAACTGGCCGCCGCCGTCGTTCGTCAGGTAGACCGCCGGAATGTGGAAATGACACCTACACAGATTGTAGAGATGCATAAATAAAATTCTTTTGTGGTTGCAATTCCGAGGCTATGATTTGGGTGATTGGTGGTTCTTCCTCCTTTTCCGTAGCTTCGGATTGCTTTATTGTAATCTGAACATAATCGGCACCGTGTACTTCACCCGTACCGCCCTTCCTCTCTGCATACCGGGTTCCCACCGGGGCATGGAGTTGATAATGCGAAGAGCTTCCGCATCTATGGATGGAGCAACTCCTCTTATTACATTGGCATCGCTGATGCTTCCGTCCGGATTGACGACGAAAGATACGACGACACGTCCTTGTTCCTGGCTGGCGTGGCCTCTGCGGGATACCTGACATTCTCACTGATGTATTTCATCAATGCACTCATCCCTCCGGGAAACTCCGGCATCTTCTCCACCACTTCGAACACGACATTCTCCGGCATGCTTTCCGGTTTCATCGTCTCTTGCACCACTCTCTTCGTAGTACGCGCCACCGTGTCGAGGTTGCTGATAATCATCAGCAAGGCTGCCAAGGGGATAAACATCAAGTATTTGGTTCTCCCTATCCCTTTGGTTCTTTTCTTGTTCATCATGCTGATGCGCTTCTTCAACGGCAGCACATTGAAACTGTTGTAGATGGTCGCTGTCGCCTTCTGATGAGACAGTCCCAACAGATGATATTGGTAGGTTTTGGAGTCGTAGCCGTTTTCCAGTACGTGGGCATCGGCCATATATTCCAGATTGGTACGGATTTCCCGCTTCATAAGCCAAACGAAAGGATTGAACCAGCAGAGCATGCAAGCCAGTTCGCTGACAATCACATCCAGCGAATGCCACTGCCGTGCATGTGTCTGCTCATGGGTCAATATTTCACTCATCTCTTCCTCGGTGTGCGAAGCCGGATGCACGAATATCCAGTGAAAAAAGGAGAAAGGCCCTTCCGGACGGGGAAGCAGATGCACTGTGCTGCCGCCGATACGCGTCATCCGGCATCGAAAGGCAAGTCGCACGATTCCTGTCAATTGCACCAGGAAGCGGATAGAAAGCAGAGCGACTGTTCCCCAATAAACGATGCTTGTACAATCCCATAGCACGCTTTGCCAATTGACGGCTTCCGTTTGTTGCTCGGTGCAAGCTTCGGTGCCAGAACACTGGCATATAAGTCGGCTATTGCAGCCATCGGTTCCTGCGCGGTAATCCATGTCTGTATATTCAGCAATGGATAGACGGAGGAGATAGCGAAAAAGCAGAGCAAGGCCGTCCTGCGCCAGCCAAAGAATGTGTCCTTGTAGAAAAACGGCCGATAGAATGCATAGAACAGCACTATCGCTACATTCACTTTCAGAAAATAGGCTAACATCGTTTGGGGGTTATTTAAGGTTAATCTTCTTTTCCTTTCTCGATCATATCTATAATATCTTTCAGGTCATTGGTCGAAATCTTCTGGTCTTTGGCGAAGAAGGAAACCATTTCCTTATAAGAATTCTCGAAGTAGTTGCGCACAAAGCCACTCATAAAAGTACGTTTGTATTCACTTTCGCGAATGGCGGGCGTGTATTGGTACGTATTTCCCACACGGACGGAACTGATATACCGCTTCCGTTCCAGGTTTTTCACAATGGATGCCACCGTCGTATAAGGCGGTTTCGGGTCGGGATATTTGGCTACGATATCTTTTACGAAGCAACTGCCCAGTTCCCAAACGTAAATCATAGCTTCTTCTTCTTGTAGCGTTAACTTGTCCATGGAGTAAAGTGTTTAGATGAATTTGATACAAATCTACGAATACCTCGTAATAAAGAGTTGTACAGTGAGTTAATTAATCTAAATCAGTACTTTATACTTAGAGGAAAGATAAGCGCCCGGAGATTAAAACAGATAGGAATACCCTTCTCCCAAAGAGCTTTTGATGCGTTTCAGCGCCTTGGTGATTTGTGCTTCTACCGTTTTAACCGAGATATTCATGTCGTCTGCAATTTCCTGATTGGGTATGTTTTCTTGTCTGCTTTTTAGGAATACTTCGCGACATTTTTCGGGCAACGCACAAATGGCCTCCTCTATCAAATTGTTGAGTTCTTCCATTTCCAAGACAGGATAAACTTTGTCTTGTAATGTTTCGTTTAGGTTTTCGTTTAAGGGGATAGTCTGTTTCCTGTCCCGCAATGCATTCAGGCATCGGTTGCGGGCAGCTTGAAAGAGGTAGGCTTTTAATGATAATTTAATCTCTATCTGCTCCCTGTTCACCCATATATAGGTGAAGATGTCCATCGCCAATTCTTCCGCTTCCACTTGGTTGTCCAGATAGACATTGATGTAACGGCATAATGATACGAAGTAAGTATCAAAGAGATGTTTAAGGGTATGCTCATCTCCATTCTTAATCAACTTTAAAAGCAATATGTCGTCGGTGATTGTCATTATTAACGTTTATTTGGCAAATATAGGAAGTTATCGCGACTATTAAAAATAATTTGTCGGGATTAGTTTTTCCATAAAAATAGGGTACAGTCTAAAAAAAAAGAGTATGATGCGTAAGGGGTATGCCTCTTTTTTGTGTCTTAGCTTACGTGGATATGGATAAAAAAGACAGTTATGACACGAGAAATACCTTGGAATATCATTGTTTCAAACTTGAAGAAAGAAAGTACTGCTGATGAAGATAGCGAGCTTGAACGTTGGCTTTCCGACAGTGGGAATAAGGAAATCTTTGAGGAACTTCGCGAACTTTGGAACAGAATACAAAGTAATGCTTCGACTTATGCTCCCGATAAAGATTATTATTGGAAAGAACTTTCCCAAAGGATGTCCTTTTTCCTTCAAGAGCCTGTGGAGAAATCATGCCGAAATACGAATTGGTGGACTTATGTTGCGGCAGCTTGTGCAATAATAGTCATAATCGCTTCCTTCTATGTAGGACAATGGACGATGGGTATTTCTGACAAAGCTCCTTTACAGTATATCAGTATGGGTGGAAAAGCAGAGGCCTCTTTGCCGGACCAAT
Organism: Bacteroides sp.; assembly: GCA_021203515.1. GTDB lineage: Bacteria > Bacteroidota > Bacteroidia > Bacteroidales > Bacteroidaceae > Bacteroides. The sequence continues at coordinate 46,011 of JAJQAY010000039.1, forward strand.
CTTCGGTATGGCTGCATACTGATACCAAACTGGTATATGATATGTCTCATCAAAAGGAGGAGCGTGTTGTGACTTTGCGAGGAGAAGCTTTTTTTTGATGTAGCACACGATAAGCAAAGGCCGTTTATAGTGCAAACCGACGGTCTGCGTATCGTAGTTCATGGAACAAAGTTTAATGTGGAGTCTTTTCCCGATATGGAAAACACTTACGTCAGTCTGGTGAAAGGCTCCGTGTCGTTGGAGACGGCGACCGAACATCAGTATTTATCTCCGGGCGAAGTGGCTACTTATAATAAAAACAGCCGCCAGTTGTCCATAGCCAAAGGTGATGTGGATTTTGCTGCTTCCTGGACTAAAAGCGAAGTTGTTTTCGAGCAACGTTCTTTGGAGGATATTTGCCGTTTCTTGAGCAAGTGGTATCGTGTGAAGATTGACTTGTCGCCTACTGTATCCGACGACTACCACTACACATTTACTTTGCGCAATGAACCTTTGGAGGAGATACTTCGCCTGATGGCACGTATCCATCCGATAAAATATACTTTTAGCGAAGATAATGAACTTAGAATTTATGGTGATAAATAAAAATAGATAGCCTATGTAACATTTCAAATACTATGAATAACTATTTATGAAACGATAAAAGTTTTTTCCATACCCTTTATTGCAATACACAATTATTCTAAATTAATTTAAATCTAAAGAGAAAAATGAATCTTAAAAAGCATGTGGCAATTTTATTGCTACTCATCCTTTGTATGCCTTTGTCGGCACAGGTCAAGGAGAAACTGATTACAATGAATTTCTCAAAAATCCCTCTCTCGGAGGCTATCAGCCGGATCGAAAAGGTCAGTACATACACTTTCTTTTATGATGCCAACCAAGTCGATTTACAGCAGAGGGTGAGTTTGAGCGTACAAAAAGCCACCCCAAAGCAGGCAATGGATGCCATGTTGAAAGGTACGACTGTAAGGTACGAAGTCACCAACACGCAGATTGCCATGTATCCGGTGCAACAAAAAACGACCACCGACAAGCAAATTACCATTAAAGGGCAGGTAATTGATAACCTGGGCGAACCCGTTATCGGAGCTAATGTGATTGAGGCTGGTACTACGAATGGTGTTATCACCAACCTCGATGGTGACTACACTTTGACCGTAAATTCCGGTTCCAATATTTAGGTTTCCTATATCGGCTATGCTACGCAGACGCTGAAAGCCTCTTCAATGCCTTCGATTGTTACTTTGAAGGAAGATGCCGAGCTTTTGCAGGAGGTAGTCGTTGTAGGTTACGGTACGATGAAGAAGCAGGACTTGACGGGAGCAGTTGCTTCTATCAAGGCTGAGGACATGGCTAATGAGTAACGTCAGACCATTCAGGACATGTTGCGCACGGGAGTTGCCGGGCTTTCAGTCGGTATGGAGACCGATACCAAAGGTAATACCTCCATGCTGATTCGTGGTAAGAGTACGATTGCAGCCAGTACCGATCCTCTGCTCGTATTGGACGGAGTGATATATAGCGGTCAGATGACAGATATCAATCCGAACGATATTGAACGAGTTGACGTTTTGAAAGACGCCAGTTCGGCTGCTGTTTATGGTGCGCAAGCTGCCAATGGTGTTGTATTGATTACCACCAAGAAGGGTACGACGAGCAAGAAGCCGACCATTAGCTTTAATGGCAGCTGGGGTGTACAGATGATAAACTCATTGCCGGAAGTTTATGAAGGAGACGATTTTGTTAACTTCCGTCAGGCGGTGATGAAGAGTGCCGAATACACCAAAGCAGCTACCGGCTATTTTGATAATCCGGCTAACTTGAGCGATGCAGACCTGGCTACATGGATGGGCACAGATACGGGTAATCCCACAGAGATATTGCTTAACCACCTGCGTATGACCAATACTGAAGTCGCTAATTATCTGGCCGGCAATACAGTTGACTGGAAAGACCTTACCCTCCGCACCGCACTTCGCCAGGACTACACAATCAGCATTGCCGGAAAGAAAGACGAAATGTCTTATTATTCTTCTATCAACTATCTGAAGAATGAAAGCAACAATAGAGGCGGAGAGTATAGCGCTATACGTGCTCGTGTAAACCTGGAGAACAAGGTGCAAAAGTTCTTGACTTATGGTGTGAACGCTCAATTTACTTCCCGCGATGAAAGTAATTTGAATACTACGGATAATGCAACTTATACAAGTTGGTCTTCTGCGCTGTCTCCTTATGGAAGCGTATATAACGAAGATGGTTCTCTGAAGCTTTATCCCAATGATAACAACAATGCCACGAATCCTTTGCTGAACACTGTTTATTATAACAAGAAGTACGATATCAACAACCTGAATGCTTCTATTTATCTGAAAATAGATTTGCCGTTGGGTTTCTCTCTGCAAACCACTTATTCTCCGCGCTTCGAGTGGGTCAACTACCTGCACCATCGTTCGGCAGACCATCCGTCGGCAGGTGATGAAGGTGGGTACGTTCATCGCTATGCGCAGAAAGATTTTTATTGGCAATGGGATAACATGCTGAAGTGGAATAAGAAATTCGGTAAGCATGCTTTCGACTTTACCGGACTGATAAACTGGGAGAAATTCCAGCGTTGGAAAACTGCAGCCAAGAACCAGGCTTTTCAGCCGAGTGACAATCTTGGTTTTGGCGGTATCGGTTATGGTACTTCTCCTTCGGTAGATGCAGACGATATTTACCGCACGGGAGATGCTCTTATGGGACGCTTGCACCATTCTTATGACAATCGTTATCTGATAACGGCCACAGTGCGCCGTGACGGATATTCGGCTTTCGGTCAGGCTAATCCGCGTGCCACTTTCCCGTCTGTTGCATTAGGCTGGGTATTTACGGAAGAATCTTTCTGGAAGAATTTGAATGCCGATTGGTTTGAATATGGTAAGCTGCGTTTCACTTATTGTGAAAACGGTAACCGCTCTATCGGTGAATATGCGGCATTGATGCAGTTGGAGCCGCGTAAGTATATATATGTAGACCCTGCGACCGGACAATTGGTGAATATCAATACATTCTATTGCTATAACATGGCAAATCCTAACTTAAAGTGGGAAACGACAACTTCTTATAACGTCGGTTTGGATCTTGCATTCTTAAAGGGACGTTTGAACGGTAGTATCGATATTTATCACAAAAGCACCACAGACTTGTTGAACAACCGCCAGCTTCCGAGCTTGATAGGTTATAGCAGCGTAAAAGCCAATATCGGTGAGATTTGGAACCGTGGTGTTGAATTTACTTTGAGTTCCACTAATATTCAGAATGATATCCTGACGTGGCGCACAACGTTCAATCTTACATACAATAAGAATACCATCAAGCACCTGTATGGCATTATGGAAGACGTGACGGATGAGGCCGGAAATGTGATAGGTCAGAAAGAAGCTGATGATATCACGAACGGATATTTCATTGGTCATGCTTTGGACGAAGTTTGGGGATATAAGTTTATGGGCGTATGGCAGGAAAGCGAGACCGAAGAAGCTGCCAAGTACGGACAAATTCCGGGCGACCCCAAGATATTGGATAAAGACCAGAACTATAAATATAGCAATGACGACAAAGAGTTTTTAGGGAACACAACTCCGAAAGTACGCTGGAATATGCGTAACGAGTTCACCCTTTTCAAGAACTTCGACATCTCGTTCAGTATGTATTCCTATCTGGGACACATCAAGAAGATGGACCGCTTCACCAATAACAATGCCTTGCTGAATACGGTGAACCAAATCAAGCGCGACTACTGGACAGCCGACAACCCCATCAACGGCTTCCCCCGTTTGAGCGCCAAGAACCCCGGCGGCATCACCTACTATATCTATAGGAATGCTTCTTTCATGCGTATCGATAATATTTCTTTGGGCTATACTTTCCCGAAACATTTGCTTGCTCCGTTGAAGTTGGAAGCTCTGCGACTGAATTTGTCAATGAAGAATGTGGGTTATTTCACCGGATGGCCGGCTTATGACCCGGAGAATTCAGACAGCAATACTCCGAGAACGATTACTTTTGGTATTAATATGACATTATAATAAAAGGAAAATAGAACAATGAAAAAGTTAGTAAAATATACGTTAGGACATGTCAGTATACTTGGACTGATGTTCGTTGCAAGTGGATGTTCCGACTGGCTGGTTCCTAAACCGCTTTCTTTCTTTACTCCTGAGAACACCTTCAATACATACGAAGGTTTGAAGACGAGTACCGACATGTTGAACCGCGATGTGCGCTATTTTGATTATTATCCTACTGGCGGTTCTGCCGACCCTTGCATCATTTCAGAGTACTTTTTCTCTGAAATGGGAGTGAATGCCCGTACCGACGCGGCCAATGCACCGGTCGATTTGGTACGCCAGATTACCCCGTCGGCTTCTCTGACTGGCAATGCAACCCAAATCAACAACTACTGGACATACTTGTATAAGGGTATTAAAGATGCCAATACTCTGTATGACCGGGCGCAAGATGTAGAAATGACCGAAAAGCAAAAAGGCGAAATCGAAGCATTGGCGGTTTTCCACCGTGCTTTCCGCTACTATCGCTTGGTTCACCAGTACGGTGACGTGCCATTCATCGTGCACGAAGTAACCGGGCCGCGTTATGACTTTTATACCACTAAGCGCGAAGCCATTCTTCGCTATCTGAAAGAAAACTTGGACCGCACGGCTCCTTATCTGTCAAACGATGTATATATCGGCATGGTGTCGCAAGCTGCTGCCTATCATTTGCTGACGAAGATAAACCTGGCGTTGGGCGAGTTCGACGATGCTGTTGAGTCGGCAACAAGGTGATTGGCGACGGAGTGCACCATCTGATGAAAGACCGCTTCGGTGTAGACAAGAACGATGCGACAAAAGACGTCATTTGGGATTTGCATCAGTCCGATAACAAAGCATTGCCCGAAAACAAGGAAGTACTCTATATGGTAATCGACCGCTACGATGCCGGCACGGACATGCGTTCGGCGGCAGGCTTGGAAATCAAACGTCAGTTGGTTCCCTGGTTCCCGGCTTCCAATCAGATTTCGACTCCGGCAGGTGAACAAGGCTTTGCCGATAATGATGAAAAGAAGAACCCTTATCTGCTGGAATACGGACGTGGAATATGCACGCTGCGTTCCACCTGGTATCATCAATATTCCATCTGGACATTGGACGATACAGACTTGCGCCATAAGGCAGGCAACTGGGTTCATGTACGCGACTTGAAATATAACAACCTCACATTGAAGGGCAAGTCCGACTGGTATGGAAAGAATGTGCAGTTGTACAACGACAAAGGTGATATTCTTGTCAAAGATACTATCCGTTGCTGGAGCAGTTGGCCTCATTACAAATCCAATGTTGCCGACCAGAAAGCAAATTGGTGGCGTGGCGGTTGGGCCGACTGGTACGTGTTCCGTTTGGCAGAAACATACTTGCTGCGTGCCGAAGCCTATACGTGGCTAGACAAGAAAGACCTGGCAGCAGCCGACATCAACGAAGTGCGCAGACGTGCCGGTGCCCGCGATTTGGACGCGAGCGAAGTCAGCATCAGCCAGATATTGGACGAACGTGCGCGTGAGTTGTTCTACGAAGAACCGCGTAAGACGGAGTTGACCCGTATCGCTTATCTGTTTGCAAAGACAGGCAAGGCCGACGAAAAAGGTCGCACATGCTCCATGACCAACTTTACGGAGAACAACTACTTCTATAACCGCATTATGGATCGGACGGAATTCTATAATCAAGGTGTGAAGAATGGTGTGGGTAACTCTTATACGATAGCTCCGTACAACGTGCTGTGGCCTATCGCCGAGAAAGCCATCTCTACCAATGTAGAGGGTCATATCAATCAAACTCCGGGCTATGCAGGTTCCGAGAATAATATCGAGCCGATGGATACTCCGAATAAATAATAGTTTTGCTCTTTTTGCCATTACCCGTTATTCTTCTGTGATAAGCTATTGAAGCATAGACGTCTAACGGGTGGTGGTAGCAGTTATAGCAGGGTGATGGTAAAAGTTTGCCATCACCTTATTTTGTTTTCTATTGATTTTCTTTTGTAACTTCCTTATTCTCAGCTTTTACATATACTTTGTGCGACCCTTGTCCAAAGATGCAAAATCCATGAGGCAAAGTCAAGTTTATCCCTGTTTATTTTTCAATTATTCTTATTGGTTTGAGGCGCTCGTCCTTGAGGCAAATGTTCAAAAGAAAGGGCTTTGTTTGCTTACTTTCGGTTGGTGTTGCTCGTGCCTATCAGGTTCTGGGGAATAGTAAACCTTATTCAATAATTTTATAATATAAGATTGGGGCGGCATGTCAGTAAATTGATTATTTTTGTAGTTAGAGTTCGTAATAAGATAGATTTTTATATATTTGTATATAAATTGTTTTCAGCGGCAATGTTATATAACCGCAATAAAATTAATTCTCAATACTTATATATCCTAATATTATTCGTTTCAGATATAAATAAATGTGTAAAATGGTTAGATATAAACAAGCATTGTTAGTGTTCATTGTTGCCTTATATGGGATATCAGCCTTCTCTCAAGAGAAAGACTCTCAGAACTTTTCGTTCTCGAACAATATTGTGGGCAATAAAATTATATTAAACTATGTGGATGATCGCATTTATATACCGGCAAACATTGAAGAGGGTGTTAAATGCAGTTTATTCTTAGACTCTGAAATTAAAAATGTATCGCTAGATTCTACTTTTGTCGCAAGAAATAAAACAAAATTAGGTTTGATAATCAATCCACATCCAAATTATGTCACAAGTTTAGAGGGAGTTGGAAGGTTTTATCAAGCTCTATTTGTTTGGAGTAAAGATGAGGATAGAAAACGAGACCTAAAAATTCAAATTGGAAACAATGTCGTTTCTGAAGAGCATCCGATTGTTTCAAATCAAAATGATGATAAAATAGGGTCAGGTATATTTCCTTTATACTTATTGGCAAAAACAGATTGTAAATATTGATGTTAGAGAAAGAAAAATAGTTTTATTAGACAAGATAGATAATAAATCCGATTCCATCCATTTTGAAATCGATCCTTATACTTCTGCTCCATTAATCAATATTCCTATTCTTGTACGTACTATTGATGCATCCTATACAATAAAAGGAAAGTTTCTTTTGGATTTGGGATTTAGAGGCGACCTTGTTCTTTCCGAGTCTGTATTGGAAAACCAGGAAAGCAAACTGCCATATCAAGAATATAGCTATACATCCAATTCGATAAAAACGCAACCACACTCAAAGAAAGCTATAATATTTCTTTGGATATCAATAATATACAGGTGAAAAATGCAACAATAGTCTACGCAAAGAAATTATCGCCCAATATTATAGGAATCATAGGTATGGGAATTTTAAAACATATAAACTTCGCGGTTGACTACAACAAATGTTTTTTTCATTATCACATGGAACGTCCGTTCATTCAAAATCCGCCATATGTAGTAAACGAAAAGGGTGTTGGAGTTTACTTAATAAAGAAATCGTCACTATTGTATGTAGGCAAGATTAGAAAAGGAGGAAAAGCAGACTTGTTGGGTGTAAAATTGCTGGATAAAGTTATTCAAATTGATAATCAATATGTGACAGAAGAGAATTGCGATGCATTGCTTGGTAAACTTCCATTTGCAAGAAAAATTGTTATTCAAAGTAAGGATGGAAAGAATATTACTCTACAGAAATAGTATACAAGTATAATTCGTAACATGAAGTCATATATGGCTATGGCTATTTTCTTTGTGATAGTATCGTAGTATTTATCAAAAAGAATATTTGTTTACTTAATATTTAGCGATTATGAAAATCTTAATTACCTTGTTTTTAGTCCTGTCCTTGTCGACCAGAATGTGTTTGGCCCAATCAATACAAGATAATGAATGGAATGACAGTGAAAATAGCTTGCTCTGGAAAATTTCCGGTAACGGGTTACAGCATGATTCATTCTTATTTGGCACGATGCATAATGTTGATCGCACGTTCTTAGATAGTATTTCAGGATTTAGAAAAGCCTTTAAAACTGCTAAACAAATAGCAGTAGAGTGTGATATATTTACTTATCCGCAAGCTAAAAAAGAGCTAAAAGACTATGCCTTTATGCCAAACGACACTACTTATGCGATGCTCTACAATCATGATAACTTTCAGTTTATTGATTCCGCACTGAAAAAATACACTCCTGCTTACTCTAAATATAAACCTATGTTTTGGTGTAGTATGTTAACCACTATGGCAGTAATTGATAGCATTAAAAATCGAGACATACGAAGTACTTTGGATGGATTCATTTTATTAATGGGATATCAAAACGACAAGAAAATCCATTTTATGGAAACTCTTGAAAGTATAGGACGAAAATGGACTGAATATGATTCATTAAGCTATGCAATGGATTTACATTACCAAGCTAAATGTTTACAGAGATCATTGGAACATCCGAATGAGATACATTCTTTTTTGAATCAAATGAGGAGATGCTACTTCAAGTAGGATATAAATCATTTGTCTATGTCTTTTTTTAGGTAAACAAGTAAAAATTGAAGATGAACCAGACTTTGTACTTGATAATGTGAAGCATACTGAATTCTTACTCGTTGCAACTCGAAATGAAGAATGGTTGAAAAATATTCTTCCAATGATTCATGAAGATTCTTCGTTAATTGCGGTTGGAGTAGGACATCTCATTGGTGTTAATGGCTTGATTGCAAAATTGAGAAATCTTGGATATACTGTTGGATCTATGAGATAGCTTATTATTATGAAGACTTAAGTGCCTTTATGGTTATAAGTTGACAAGAGACGGATGACTAAATGCGCAGATGTACAGTCTATTATCAGAATGTAATACATATTCACAAAAGGTCTATAACATAACTTGCATATGAGAAAAGTAGTGACAGTAATCATGTTAGTAGTAATCTCGGCTATATATGGTTGCCATAGCGAGAGAAAAACATGTAGAGAACTCTTCGATGAATATTATGATGTTAATATGAAGAGGTGTATAACTGCTATGGATGGAGTTGATTCATTGAGAGCAGCTAAGATATGTGCCTGTATGTTCGACAAATTATTTGAGTTGGACTCTACGTTTGTTTACTTGAAGCCCAGGGATATGGAAGACTTTGTGAACAAGAATGTGTCGAACATTAGTGTCTGTGATAGCCTATAAGCGTCCGCGTCCACATTGCATTCATTATGATAAGTAGAGAAGTGTAAAGCATCGAATGTCTTTCTTTAGCACTTCCCTGTTTTCATATGTTATGACTAATGCATCATTTTATGCTGCACTATATTATTTCCAGAAAGCATTGTCTCGGACCGGAAAAACGGGAGTTTTCCTTCCATAAAATGTTTCTTTCACGATTTTCTTCGCCTCGGTCACTGCTCCCATTTTGCAGCCTGCATTTACTTTAAAGTTAACCACGATATTGTCCTTATCCTTTAGCTTGCTATATTCAAACGCAACTTGATTTAGTTCTTTGCCCGTCGGGTCTTTCAATTCTCTAAGCACCTTATCGTCCCTGACAAACTTAACTTCAACACCGGTCAGAGGCTCACTCACTTCTCCGTGGGACGCATTTGTAGGAGAAGAAATGAGAATAGGCCATGCTTTATCCAGAAATTCCTTGCTATTGTTGCCTGAAGCGATGGCAATGCTGTCTCGAATTTCATTATATGCTTCGTAAGCCAGTTACAGAGCCTGTGTAAACTCTCCCACATCAGCTCCCGTATCATAGCCAAACAGTATTATCTGTTCTTCCAAACGATTATACTTTTTGTTTGTTTCCCGCTGTTTTTGGGGTAGTTTGCTTCTGATAGCTGCTTTCAGCGTTTCTTTTGTTACACGCTCATTGTCAAACAACATCTCATTCCTGCGGTTCATCAGTAGCTGATGCACCTGGCTTTCACGGCATTGGCGTGCCAGTGTCTGATTGTGACGGGTATAATAATTCGTTTCTTCCTTATGCAATAAATCCAGCAATGTCTGGTAGTCCATCGTTTTCTGCTGTTCTACCTGCAGGTTCTCTGCGAGTCCCGGTATCAATGTTTCATTCACTTCCGGCTGTGCAAAAGCATAAAGTGCACCAGCCATCACGGGCACTGCAAGTAATAGCTTTAACCGTGCCCAACGATTTGTTCTTTCTTTTAACATCATAGTGATACGTTTTTTAAGTTTAGAGTGATTAAAGCCATTGGCCATAGAGTAGAGCCTTGTACCAACCGCTTTTTTCACCAGTAATAATTGATATTTAGTTGCATCGATGCCTGCATTGATTACACCGTTATCGGCTTCAAATTCATGTATCTCCTGCAGCTCCCGTTTCAGTAACCAAACTACGGGATTAAACCAATAGATAAGCAAGAAGATTTGCATAAACAATAAATCTATCGTATGATAATTTCGTAAATGCATCGTCTCATGAAGCAAAATCTCGTCCGGCTGCTGAGAATAGTCGGATGCTGAGATAACAATGTACTTTTCCCAACTAATGAAGCAATAGGCTGCCGGGGGATTGCCAATATATATTTTCCGTATTTCTTTTTCTCCGACATACGGATTAGCTGAAACATACGGTAAGTGGACAATGACAACCAGATAAGGGCTACCATAACTCCTATTCCATAGATAGAACCCAAAATAGCAGGGAGCCTATTGGATGATTTTGCTTCCGGATACTTCTCCGGCATGGAAATATCAAATTCTGCCGGTTCCGGATTTTCTGCGATATAGTCCGTATCTTGCAACGCTTCATGAATAGTATGCAAGGTATATGCAAAAACGACTCTTCGGTAGTAGTCAGCTCTACAAACGGAAGCGAAGTACATCCCAACAATCCTACCAGCAGAGTGATGCGGTTGAAGTGGAAAAAGTACTCCGGCTCATTAGCAACTTAAAGAATATATAGAATATTACCAAGCAGCATCCGGATTTCAGCAGATAAAATAAAAAAAGCTCCCATTGTGTTTTCAGATTAAAGTTATCAGACCTCAGGCAGAAAAACATTAACTCTTCTTCTTTTTAGCTTGCTCTATGTGTTCAATCAACGCCTTCAATTCGTCGACAGACACGCCTTCTTCTTCAATAAAAGAAGACACCACATTTATATATGAATTATTATAGTATTGGGATACTACTTCTTTGAGAGCTGAACTTTTATAGTCCTTCTCCGAAACAAGTGCATAGTATTGATAGGTGTTTCCATAAGCTTTGTAATCTACGAAACCTTTTTCTTCCAATACCCGCACTAGCGTAGATACCGTATTATAGTGCGGTTTAGGCTCATCATAAAATGATAATAGCTCACGAACAAACATAGCTCCATGTTCCCAGAAGATACGCATGATTTCTTCTTCTTTTGCAGTTAATCGTTTCATATATTCCATAATTATAATGCTTACTGTTGTTTATCAACACGACAAATATAATACTAATTTTCAGACAAACAACTAAAGACTGCAGTTAATCAACTAAAGTAATGCGTTATTTAACTATATTTATTAGTAGATTGGGTCTGTTTCTAATTTACTTCAAAAGTCCTAAGCGAATTTTAATGCCTACCAAGTATAATTTCATTTTGCAGCGTATGCGGCGTAAGTGTCGCAATCGATAAGATTTGGCAGTTATCCGGAAAAGCATATTCCCGTATAAACAGCAGGTACATTCGAGGGTGTCTTTTGAAACGTTGCGCATCTCTTCAAACACAATCTCAATAGGCACATATTCATCTATAAAAGCGATAAAATCATCGGTTTCTTCCAGTTTACGTAACAAGCTGCAGGAACTGGCACAGTAGGGGCAATTGGGTTTTGGCTTCATAGTTTTGAATATTAAGCTATTACTTTATTCCCATTTGTCCATAAAAAGAGGCGTGGAAACTATTGTTACTATGCACTCTTGTTAGGCTCTGGTTAGGACCGTTCAGGAACATAATAAGCAATAGCTCCACGCCAAAATGTATATAACAAGATTATATGCAATTTGGACGTGGAGACTCTCACTTATTATTCGTTCCTAAAAGTCAACCAGACTTCAACAAGAGTACGAATAATAAAATGATTCTCTCCAAATCAAAAACGTATCCCCTCCTATATCCTAGGAGAAGATGCGACAAAGATAAGTATTTTTCTGATTTATGAAGGCATAGGAATAAATATTTTACTGTAATGTTAGAAACTGAATGCTGCGTATAGTTAAAGAACATCTCACAATTTACGCCCTGTTTTGAGTTAAATAGGCTGAAAGCCTATTATCTTATAGCCCAGGGCAACGCCCTGGGTATATATGTCATCTATCTGTCTTTGCGCCTTGAAAGGGCAAAAGCCCGTATTTATCTTATGCCCTTTCAGGGCGTAAATAGTGGGGCGTTCTTTAACCCAGGGCGTTGCCCTGGGCTGTAAGATAAAAGCCTTTCAGGCTTAGTTTAAAATCAGGAGTATTTATCTTCCCCTTTAGGGGAGTGAGGGGTTCTATTTCTTTTTGTACGAATATGAATTAAATGTAGCGTGTTTTTCCTATTTTTTTGTATGCTTTATGCTGTTTTTGGAAGATTTGTGTGGATAAGAAAGGAAAATAGTGCACACAATGTATCTTTTGCAGTGGCTATCTTTGCGGTATTAACTCGAAAAATTATAGATATCATGAAGAAGAATTTTCTGGTGCTTCTCTTTCTCTCGTTTACGGCTTTGGGGTTTGCCCAACAAAGTTTCAGTAACCGGCAGTAAAAGAAATAATGAAACGTGTTGCCGACTGGCAGATTGCAAATCCTAATACTACGGCCGAGCATGACGACCTGGACTGGACACATGCCGCCTTGTATATGAGAATGATAGACTGGGCCGAACTGGCAGAGAAAGAAGACAGTGACAGTACCTATTATAAATGGTTGCTCCGCATCGGGCAACGTAGTCATTTCCAGGTAGGAAAGTGGATGTATCATGCTGATTTTATTGCCGTTGGACAGCCTTTTATCGACCTTTACTTGAAATATGGCAATAAGAAAATGATTGCTCCCGTGATGGCGCGTGCCAACTGGGTAGTGGAAAATCCTGCTCAAACTACGTTGGAACTGGATTATAGCAATCTGGAGACACTGGACCGCTGGGCCTGGTGTGATGCTTTGTTCATGGCTCCCCCCGTGTATGCCAAGTTGTATGCACTGACCAAGGACAGGAAGTATCTGGATTTCTTGAACAAGGAGTACAAGGCTACCTATGACTACTTGTTCGACAAAGACGAGCATTTGTTTTACCGCGATCGCCGCTACTTCGGCAAGAAGGAAGCGAATGGCAAGAAGGTGTTTTGGGGACGTGGAAACGGATGGGTATTGGGCGGATTGTCCGAGATACTGCAAGTGTTGCCTCAGGAAGAACCTTCCTACAAGTTCTATAAAGATTGTTCGTTACCTTGGCTACCCGTGTGGCAGGTTTGCAAAGCCCCGACGGATATTGGCACGCCAGTTTGCTCGACCCTCAGTCTTACCCGTCGCCCGAGACGAGCGCCACCGGTTTTATCGTCTATGCGCTTGCTTATGGTGTGAATGAAGGACTTTTGGATAAGGCAACTTTCCTTCCGGTGATAGAAAAAGGCTGGAAAGCCTTGACCGATGCCGTGGAGCCGGACGGCAAACTGGGCTATGTGCAGCCCATCGGTGCCGATCCGCGCAAGGTGACGCGCGACATGACGGAGGTTTACGGCGTGGGTGCGTTCTTACTGGCCGGATGCCAAATATATAAAATGATTTAAAGAGGGCGAATTTCTGCAAATAATTTAAAAGGATTGATTACCTTTGTCAGCAAAACGAAGAAAACTCCTTAAAAGAGGTCTATTATTTTAATTTTAACTTTAAATTTAAAGAAGTATGAAAATTTTGAGAACATTGCTGTTTGGCATGTGTGCTATCGCATTAGGCGCATGCTCATCGCAGACGTCTACTGTGCAAACAAACGACAAAGGTACCCAATGGAAATGGGACAACGGAACAATCGTTGTTGAAACTCCTGCACGTCCGGACGACCAGAAAAGTGTAATCGGACTGGCGCTTCCGAAGATGGAAGTGGTTCGCGTAGGTTTTGTAGGTTTAGGTATGCGTGGTCCCGGTGCCGTAGAGCGTTTTACGCACATCCCCGGCACGCAGATTGTGGCACTTTGTGATTATGAACAATCACGTGCGGAAAGATGCCAGAGACTTTTGGAGAGAGCATCTTTGCCCAAAGCTGCTGTTTATTCCGGTGAAAAAGGTTATGAAGAATTGTGCAAGCGTGATGATATAGACTTGGTTTATATTGCTACCGACTGGTTGCATCATTTCCCCGTAGCTATGTGTGCGATGGAAAATGGCAAGAACGTGGCTATCGAAGTGCCTTCTGCCATGAACCTGAAAGAATGCTGGGACTTGGTTAACATGAGCGAAAAAACTCGCAAGCACTGCATGATTTTGGAGAACTGCTGCTATGACTGGTTCGAAATGAATACGCTGAACATGGCACAACAGGGTGTCTTCGGTGAAGTTATCCGTGCACAGGGTGCTTATATCCACAACCTGAGCCCGTTCTGGGATCATTACTGGAAGAATGGCGAAGGCGACAAGCTGGGTTGGCGTTTGGATTACAACATGAGACATCGCGGTGACGTGTATGCTACTCACGGCCTTGGCCCTGTGGCACAAGCTCTTGATATTCATCGTGGCGACCGCATGGCGACTTTGGTAGCTATGGATACTAAATCCGTAGTAGGTAAGGCTTTGGTAGAAGAAAGAACTGGCTCTACTTGCAACAACTTCCGCAACGGTGACCACACTACGACTTTGATTCGCACTGCCAATGGTAAAGTTATCGAAATCCAACATAACGTAATGACTCCGCAACCTTACAACCGTCTGTATCAATTGACCGGTTCTAAAGGTTTCGCTAATAAGTATCCGATTGAAGGTTATGCTCTTGATGCAGACCAGATGGCTGCTTCGGGCGTACAACCTAAAGTGGACGACTTGAACTCACATAGTTTCATGCCGAAAGAAGAAATGGCTGCTTTGGTAGCGAAGCACCAGCATCCTATCTTGAAGAAGTACGGTGAAATGGCTAAGGAAGTAGGCGGTCATGGTGGTATGGACTTCATTATGGATAGCCGTATGGTTTACTGTCTGCAAAACGGATTGCCTTTGGATATGGACGTATATGACCTTGCCGAATGGTGCTGTCTGGCCGAACTTGGCGAACTTTCTATGGATAATAACTGTGCAGCAGTAGAATTCCCCGACTTCACTCGTGGCGAATGGAATGTTGTGAAGGGTTACAAACATGCTTATGCATCTCCCGAAGATGAAGCGGCTGCCATGGAAAAAGCAAAAGCATTTACTGCTAAGCTGAAAGAACAAGGTGCTAAAGAATGGGCGGCAGAAGCTAAGAAATAAGAAGGACTTTATATAAATTAAAAAAAGCTCTTCCCAAGTCGGGGAGAGCTTTTTTTTTATCAGGATAGGGCAGTGGAGAAATCAGTCGATTACCTTCAACAACTTTTGTTTCATGGCATCTACTCCGGGGAACCGGTTTGTTTGGATTTGATATTTCCTTCACGGTCGATTATCAGATAGGTGGGAACTCCTTCTACTTTGAAGCTCTTGCTCAGATATTCCCATTGCGCATTGGTCACGCGATAGTGTTCGCCGTGAATGTCGGGTATCATATTCTCCCATGTTTTCAACGGGGATGTTTCACCGGTAATGTATATGTAGACAATATCCTTGTCTTTCAGTTCCTCTTTCATCGGAATCATAGCCTTGTTTGCCATGCGACACGGGCCGCACCAGGTAGCCCAGATGTCTACCAGCAGAACTTTTCCCCTGAACGGGCTGATGATA
The DNA here is from genome assembly GCA_021203515.1 of Bacteroides sp. GTDB lineage: Bacteria > Bacteroidota > Bacteroidia > Bacteroidales > Bacteroidaceae > Bacteroides. Next base: position 61,911 of record JAJQAY010000039.1, read on the forward strand.
GAAGCAAATAAATCCTCATCGCTAACTTCACCAGCTTCATTGATTGTAAATCCGGATTTCTTTTTATTGGCTTCGAGTCTTTCCAGTAATTCTACATTGGCCTGTTGCAACATTTCTTTGTAAGCTGCGGGAAGAGTGTCAAGCTCCTTTTGCTGTTTGTCCGTAAGAGGAGTGAAGTCTTTTATATTCTGATAGAGCAACACAGCGCGGGCAACATCGAAAAATACACCTTCGTCCGTTCCCCATGCTTGGGCATACTTATCTTTGTTGTAGGCCGATACCATGATACCATGCCGATAGGGCTCGACCAGTAATGCTTGTGGAACATTCAGGGATTTCTGAATGTCTGCCGGGATATAATCTTCCGGAATGCTTTGCGCCATTTGCTGGAAATAGGCTCGGCCTTTTTCCCGATCCAGGTGGTTCTTTTCCAGGTAAGCTTGTGTCAACATACCCGGAGCTTGAGTCAGTTGCTCCAAGGTATCCAACTCTTTCTCCAAAGAAAGAATTTGTTTGGCTGCCGGGCTAAGGTCGGCACGGTCTATATCTTGCTGAATTTTTCCGGCTTTGTCGAGAAGGTAAGCTTTATAGGCCATTACGTCCATATCACCGACTTCATTCACCAACTTATCATAATCATCTGTCAGGCTGGTGTTGACGTGTTTTTTGTTCAGCTCTGCGGATAGGCTTGCCAACGGGCCGTTGAAGTAGGCGATTTCTCCATATGGCTTCTTGTCCTTAAAGAATTTTGACTGTTGTCTCGAAACTTCCCGCAAGTTGATGTAACTTCGCTGGTCTGTCCCGGTTCGACGAAAAAGCGCATGTTGGAGCCGGGAAGAATGGCGCTAGCCGGTCTCGTGCCCATAACCGGGAAGGTAATGCTGAAACTTCCGTCTTGATTGACAGCAGCTTTCATGGGATCTTCATACCCTTTGACCGGGTCAGATAGATAGAGTGAAAGTTCTTTCAACATTCCGGGGTAAAAGTCCAGCAGTTTCCCCTTTACGATGGCATTGCCATAGCGGACAACGGGCTCGGGCAGAGTTGCGCTTTTGTCTGTCGGATGGACTACGGCTTCTTGCGGCAATACCAACTTCGGCAATTCTTTGCTTTTCAACTGGATGCCCCAGATGCTGAATGAGCCTTCATCTTCTCCTTCGGTGAAATCGATGGAGGTGGCTTTGCCGGAAAGCGGCGGAAACACCAGTTGGAACTCGGCTTCACCGGACTCCGGCATCCAGAACTCTTTGCCGGGAGTAATGCCTATGCCCGAACGCAACAGGTAAGTTTCTCCGTTATTGTCCTTCAGATAGCTGCCCGAAGCAATGCGTATCCAGTATTTGGGACGATACTTGGCATAGATATGCAGGACGGTGGCGGTGTCGCTGAGCACTACTTTACTGACTTCAATCGAAGTTGTGTTACGAACGCAGAACGGTGGTTCTTCAATAATTTTACTTTTAGCTTGAACTGTGCAACATAGCAGCAGACAGGTAATAAGGGATAGTACTTGTTTCATAATAGTTTGATTTTTATCAAAGTTACGAGTATTTCGTATAATGATAATCTGATATGCGTTAATTGATGTAAAACGAAAGAGAATAGTATTTTTGAAAGAAACGTTATATCTTTGGAGGATAACTAACATCATCTATTATTATTATGAAAGCAAAACTCTTTCTTCTGGGTCTATTATTGACCGCATCTGTCAGTGCACAAATTGTTTATCATGATGCTGCGGCTTTCCCTTTGTTGGGAAAGACCACTGATGTCACCATTACACGCTATGAACGCCTGCCGGCTTCTTTGGAAAACGTTTCCCGTAAACCTCTGTGGGAGTTGGGGCGCAATAGTGCCGGGCTTGCCGTTCGTTTCCGTTCCAACTCTACCCGGATTGCTGCCAAATGGGAGGTTCTATTCGACCGGAACATGAACCACATGACGCCTACGGGCATCAAAGGACTTGATTTGTATTGCCTGCAAGACGGTAAGTGGGTGTTTGCCGGAAGCGGACGTCCGCAGGGAAAAGTCAATGAAGCGACTATTGTGAAGAATATGCTTCCCGAAGAACGTGAATATCTCTTGTACCTTTCTTTATATGACGGAGTGACTTCACTTTCGATAGGCGTGGATACGCTGTCGGAAATCGGTCAGCCGGCGGTGGACTTGCCGGTGCGCCGGAAACCGGTCGTGTTCTATGGAACCAGCATCTTGCAGGGTTGCTGCGCCTCACGGCCCGGCATGGCGCATACCAATATTCTGGAACGTTGGCTTAATCGGGAGTGCATCAATCTGGGATTTAGCGGAAACGCTTTGCTGGATTTGGAGATAGCCGATGTCATTGCCGGTGTGGACGCTTCCATGTTCGTACTCGACTTCGTCCCCAATGCTACCGTGGAACAGATGAAAGAGCGTGCTGAGAAGTTTTATTCCATTATCCGCAGCAAGCATCCCGATACTCCTATTCTCTTTGTGGAAGACCCTATATTCACGCATTCCCGTTTCGACAGGGAGATTGCCAAAGAAGTGAAAGATAAGAATGAGACTCTGAACACTATCTTTCGAACTTTGAAGAAGCTAGGAGATAAAAATATTTATCTCTTAGCTTCCAAAGATATCATCGGACATGATGGTGAAGCGACGGTAGACGGAGTGCACTTCACCGACTTGGGCTTTATGCGTTATGCGGAAGTGCTCTATCCCGTAATAAAGAAGCACATCGAAAACTAGTTTCAGATTTCATCCGGCCAGGGACAGGAGGCGCCGGTGGCCTTGAATGTAGGACGTTGTGCGTCCACTTTCCGCAGATGGTTTCCCAATTCTTTGGAAAGGCGTTTCACGATATCCGGATGCTGTGTGCCGACGTTGTCCTTTTCGCCTATATCGTCCGATAGATTGAAAAGTTCCTTCTTTCCTGTTCCGTAATAATAAACCAGTTTCCAGTCGCCCTTGCGGATGGCGCAGTTGAAGTTGATGCCCGGGCCGTCGTTGCCCCAGTTATTGGGCATATTCCAATAGAGACTGCGCCCCTTTGAGGTGTCGCCCGTCTGTTTTAAAAGAGGTACAAAGCTGATGCCGTCTATCGGTTGTACGGTCTTATACTTCCTGATGCCTGCCATTTCAAGAATAGTCGGGTAGAAATCTTCGATTATCAGATACTTGTCGCACCTGCTTCCCGGGGCAACTACGCCCGGCCAACTGACAATCATCGGTTCGCGGATGCCTCCTTCGTAAGTAGAACCTTTCCCGCTGTTCAACGGATAATTTTGTGTGTGGAGTGTTCCGTCACGCCACTGCGATTCGCTGGCAAGTCCGCCGTTGTCACTCATGAAGATGATAATGGTATTATCCGCTTCCCCATTCTTTTCGAGCCAGTCCATCAAATCGCCCAGACTCTTATCCATTCCTTCGATAAGGGTGGCGTAGGCGGCCTCGTGGTCGGTCATTCCTTTCTTCTTATATTTGTCGTAGAAGCGTTTATCCTTGTCCAGCGGGATGTGAATGGCATACTGCGACATATAGAGATAGAACGGCTGGTTGTATTTCTTCGCTTTGTCAAGGGCTTTAATAGCCTCTATGGTTAGCGCTTCGGTAACGAATGTTTCCGTTCCCCAATATTTCTCCAATCCGGGCACTGCCATCAACGAGACGGGTTTACCGTCTTTGGTATGTCCGTAGTTTCTCCTCTCCCAGATAGCTGGCCAGCCCGCCTGCGGCATGTCCGGCAATGTTCACTTCGAACCCCAATGGTGCGGGTCTTCGCCCGGAGTATCTATTGCTCCGAAGTGTGCCTTGCCGCAATGAATGGTATGGTACCCGTTATCTTTCAATAATTGCACGAAAGAAGTGCCGACATATGTGTTGTTGGTTCCGGGCACCTGACTGACCCCGTTGTAATTCCAGTCGGGAGTTGCCAGCAGGTTATCTTTACGGTCGGTACTCATGTTCTTCTGCAAGGTCCAGTTCGTCACCCGGTGGCGGGCGGCATTTGTTCCGGTGATGAGGCTGCATCGCGACGGAGAACTGATACTGCTGGCATAGGCTTGCGTAAACATCATGCCCTAACGCGCCAGACGCTCCATATTGGGAGTCTCGTACAATTCGTTGTAATGTGTCTTTTGCGTCCAGAAAGGTAGCGAAGTGTCTTGCCACCCCATATCATCTACCATAAACAAGATGATGTTGGGACGCTTGGCTGCCTGCGTGTTCTCCTGTGCCTGCAAAGCGGTGGCAGCTACGGGAGCCAATGCGAGGGAAAGTAATGTTCTCTTATTCATAAGGATAATTATTTGGTAGTTATTTGTTTATGCTTATCTCTCCGGCGGATGTTACAGGAATGCTTCTCAATTCCTGTCCGCTGTCGGTTTCTACCCAGATTTTCAGTGTTCCGGGGCAGAAGGCATTCAATACAAGTCTTTCCGGAGTACATGAACGTATCTCCACAGTGGCCGGGGAGAGATATTTCTCTTGTAGCCCGACGACCGACCAACCGTTACGGATAGGACAAAGATGGAATAGGCGGTCGGTGAAGCCATCCAGTTCTATTTCTTTGTTGCCGGTCAGTTCTTCGGCGGTCTGCCGTTCCCAATCGTATAGAAGGATATGCTGTGCCTGAGGAACGTCCTCTTTTGTGAAACTGTTCCGTAACTGATAGTCCGACGGACAGACGATTGCCGTCACTTTCTTATACTTGGGATTGGTATTCAGGTTGTAGCAAATCAAGGATACCGCTTCTTTCCCGGTAGGGGCGAATACCCGGTATGCTTTTCCACTTTGCAGGGGATTGGTCAATATGCACTCTGGTGTTGGTATGGCAGGGGCTGATGGGCGGAATAACTTTCCGTTTTCATCAATCAGTGGCAGAATGTTTTCTTTGACAAACTCTTTGGGAGAATCTGATAGATAAACCGGTCCGCCGGAAATCGCTTTGGAGCGTGCCATCAGACTGCCACAAATACTGTCGCAGGAATGGAACATGTCATGGTCGGGCCAGACGGTTTGTCCTTGCAACAACGTATTCGTATAGGATTGGAAGAGGTGCGACTTCGCCATGTTCTCATCAAACTTCTTATAATCGATGCTGACACGCGTGACGGCGCTATATAGCGTATGGTCTGTATTCAATACGTTCTGCGCCATGCAGTTCATCAATCCCATCTGTTGCCGGTAGGTTTGTTCTTCCAGAGCGAGGTTGCAATCTTTAGCTTGACGGACAACCTCTGTGCTTCCCATATAAAGCGGAAGGGTGAATGCCTGGTTGTCTATTTTCAGGAAATCGAAACCTTGTTCTTTAAGTGTATGGATATAGTAGTGGTAAAATGCTTGTATGTTTTCCGGGCTTTTGCCGGGTAGCAAACGATTGTTGTAGGGATACAAGACTTTCTTCACCTTTTCCGGGAAATCGTTTTCAGGAGCAATGCCTTCCCAATATCCTGAAAGGCTGTACCATAGTCCCATCCATCTGATTTTATCCTTCTGCTTTCGTTCAATGATGGTTTTCCATCCGTTGGGGAAACGGCTTTGCTCCGGTTGCAAACCGGTCAACCGGCGGTTGCTGCTGGCTATATGTCCATCGTCAATCAGAACGTAGCGTACCGGTATTCCGGATGCTTCGATGGCATCTATGTCGCTTAGGATTTTTGTTTCATCGATGTCGAGATGATAATGTTCCCATGTACACCAACCTAAATAGTTGAAGGCCTCGAAGTAAACTTTATCATCCCTCTTGTTCAGAGCGGCAACATCGGAGTCGGTCATTAATGAGACGTAAGACTTACGGAGCAGAGTATATATCGACGAGTCTTTTTGCGAAAGCAGCAAGGGTAGCTGCCCGGACAGGGCATCTTCACCCAGCGTAGAAACATAGAGTGTGAGTGAGCCGTCCGTATTTATCTGAAACCAACTGAGGCTGTTCTTTCCGGAAACCGCTTTGGCAAAAAGGTAATTTCCATCCGGGAGTTGCAGGATGAGGGCATCGCCCAATGTTGAGGGGCGTGCATTGGAAGGTATGCCGGGATAGTCGTCCCGGGTGATATCTTCCAAATGGTTGAACATCCACGGAAGAAGCCGGTTCGTATTGTTCGGCCATTCGTAATCACCCGGACGGGAGTCGCGGCTGAAGAATACGCCCCGGATATAGGGTGGTAACACTACGGAATACGAAAGAGTGTTCTGACCGCCCGGAACTCGATTTTCATACAAAATGGGGGTAGAGAGTTGATTAAGGTCGATAGCATTCTCCATATCGTATGCGGCAATATTCCTGAAAGATTTCCCCTTCTCGTAGACAAAAGAGTTTTGGGCGGATATCGTTGTTTGATTGCCAACGATACCTGCCAAAACCAGCATACATATAATGTAGTGTTTTACCATGCCTGATTTATTTTACATCAAATACACTGAAGTTTATAATATCCGGCAATGCGATGGATTGCGTAACGGTGAGCCGAAGTTCAGTAGCCTCGACGGGATTGAATTTCTCAATGCGTTTATGCCCTACAGACTCTCCGCTGCATACCGTTTGCCATCTACCGCTTACTTTGGCTTCCACTTTGTACTGGCGGATGCGTTCTCCGTTCTTGATATTTTCCTGGATGATGCAGTAGTTCGCGGGTTGCTTTTTCCCTAAATTGAGTGTCAGACTCTTCTTTTGTCCGGCAGTCTGTGCAAGCGGAGTAGAGAAACGGCGGTTAATTTCATCTCCCATCTCTTTAAGCCGTTTGACGTCGCCGGCAGGAATTAATCCGACCGTATCCGGAGTAAGGCCCATAATCAAAGTCGCATTCCGGCCCACTGATTTCTCATACTTGTCCATCAATACATCCAGCTGGTAGATGTTGTTTTCGTCATCCGGTTCCCAAAACCATTCGTGGCGTCCGTTTGCTCCGCGAAGGGGGGGGCGTCTGCCATAGCCGGAACCCAGAACTTACCGTCTTTATCGCCGTGCTTCAGCAGTTCCAGTAAATCTTTATCTTACTCCAGGCGTTTGTGGTGTGAGCAGGGAGCGGGAAAAGTAGACCAACAGGGATATTGTACCGTTCCTGTCTCAGAACCGCTCCAACGGAAGTCGGCACGATCGATATTGTGGTAGAAGAGGCAATTCTGCTGGTATTTATTCACAATCGGTTCTACATCCGGACCGTCACCGCGCGGGTCGTCGGCTCCTCCATCAAACCAAATCATGTACAGGTCACCGTAACGGGTACAGAGTTCGGTCACCATCTTCTCGCACAAGCGTTTGTACCAAGCCTGGCGGTTGCGTGCAAACTCACCGTCGCCTTCTGCCTTGAAATTATGTATTCCCAACAAGGAGTTCCAGCGGATACCGATGTAAATACCCGGTTGAAGCCCGTATTTACGGCAAGAATTTACAAAATCGCGTACAATATCCCCTTTTCCGTCTCTCCACTTCACTGCTTTGAGGCAGTAGGGATTGACGTCACTTTGCCATAGTCCGAAACCGGTTTCGTGGGTTGCAGTGAGTACGGCAAACTTGCATCCGGCAGCTTTGGCGGCAAGCACCCACTGGTCGGTGTTCAGCTCGGTGGGGTTGAAGATATTGTAATCCTCGATAGGGTTAATGCGGTTATTGCCTTGTCCGTAGCGGATACCATCGAATACATGAAGGTCGTAGTGGAACACCGCGCCCATTTCGGCCTCATGCCATTTCAGTTGATGGGGTTTAGGCACGGTAATAGTCTGTTGCTGTGCAAAACTATATGCAGAGCTTATAAGTAGGAAAAATAAAAGATGGAGTCTATTCATTATTTTAATTTATTTAGTTGTTAAATAGGAAGCAAATAGGTCATCGGTTTTGACTAACCATTCCTTGAGTTGCTTATTGAATTGACGAACCAGCTTGGGCTGCCGGTCGGCAATGTTGTGCATTTCGTGCGGATCTTTAGCCCGGTCGAAAAGGGTTACGTCATCAATCTTTCCGTCGGTTGCATGGACTACATACGTATGGGTGTGAGTACGAAGTCCGCGATAGCCGGTGGCATGATTGTCGAATTGTACAAAATAATAAGGTTGCACGATATCCTTTCCTCCTTTCCCTGAAATAAATTCTTCGGAAAGGTCGAAGGTCTGCACGGTTTCAGGTATTTCTTTCTTAAATCCCATCATAGATAGTAGCGAAGGATAGAGGTCGGCGAAAGCAACCATCAAATTGTTATCCTTGTGCGGTTTTATCTTTTCCGGCCAGGAGATAATGACGGGTACGCGCATTGCTTCTTCGTAGAAAATATCTTTTCCCGTATTGCCATGGGCACCCATGCAAATGCCGTGGTCGGAAGTAAACACCACGATGGTATTATCAAATTGTCCGTTCTGCTTTAATGCTTGGACGATGCGTCCCACATTTTCATCTACGCCTGTGATGCAAGCATAGTAATTTCGTATATTCTCTCTGAAATAATCTCCCATGGGAGTTCCTTTGGCGGGAATGTCCGGGCGATTGGCACAGAGAGCTTCTACATCCAGGTCTTTATATATTTCTTTATAGTTGTCGGGAACTAATTCATAGCCGGTGCGCGGCGGGTTCATGGATACGACTAAGGCAAAGGGTTGTTGTTTATCCTTTTGTGCGTTGAGATATTCAATGGCTCTGTCCGCTTCGTAAGCCGGTCCCCACTGATTGACGTAATAGAAACTGTCCCGCGGTGCGGTTTTATTCCAATACATCGGTTTCAAATGATAATCGTAGGTGTCATAAGCTATCCAGTGGTCGAAGCTGTGGCGACGTTCGGGCGGACACCATTCGTTCCAGGTCACTTTACCATGGTTGTTGTAAGTATCTACGTAAGATTTATAGGGAGCATCCAAATGCCATTTGCCTATATATCCGGTTTGGTATCCCTGGTCTTTCAATACATCGCTCCAGCAACGGGTATCTTGGGATAGCTCTACCCCCATAAGGAGCTGTGTTTGAGTTACAATTTCCTACTACCTTATTTTTTATGGGATACATACCCGTCATCAGCATTGCTCTGGCAGGAGAAGATACCGGGTAACTGCTGACCGAATTGGTGAACAGCACTCCTTCGGATGCCAGATTGTCCAGGCAGGGCGTTTTTACAGGTTCTTTTCCGATGCACCCTAAAGTATCACCTCGGTATTGGTCGGCCATGATGAATACAAGGTTGGGAGAAGTATTTTGTGCACCAACTTGTGCACCGGCAGGTAGGATGGCTGCTGTTATGGCGGAGCAAGTGAATAAAAAAGTCTAAATGTTTCATGGTATATATCTTACTAAAATGAGGTCTGTTACAAACATAGGCATTTTAAGAATAGGGTGTACCAATCATTACAGAAAAATCATGGTACACCCTTAAAGGGGATCTATCTATGATACCTATTGTATTGCATACTGATTAGGTTCTATCGGCCATCCCGGATTTTAATATACTACCGATGTCTTGGGATCACCACCTTTGGCAGGAGTTGACAAGTGGAATACATCGTATGAAATCGGGGTCAGGTAATTAGCCTCTTCAAATGTATAGCCGTTATTTTTAGTGACCAGTTCATTGAGAGCGTGCGGTTGCAGATACTTCGTATCTTTGATTTTCAATCCGGCTGCAAGTTGCTTTACATAATAGGGTTGTGTTTTATACTCTTCCCAATTGAAGCCTTCAATTTGATAATTCTTCATCTTGTCGAGAGAACGCCAACGGAAAAGGTCGTCCGTGCGCATTCCTTCTGCAATAAATTCGCAACGGCGTTCGCGGCGGACATTGTATAGAAGTGTACTAACCTTTGTATTGCCGGACCATACAGCCAAGTCATTCTCTTTGTCCAAATCTGTGTGGTCGATGGTCTTCTGGAAATCTTCAGAGACTCCGGCACGTTTTCTTAAGGCTTTCCAATACTTCTTACTGAAGTCATCTAACTTTCCATTCTTCATCACGTCGGCTTCCATATAATTCAGATATGCTTCGGTGGCGCGGAAAATCATATATGCCAATGGCGAATTGTCTGTCGGTGCTACATTACTATCTCTCCAACCTTTGCGTACAAGATAACCGGTAGCTGTTCTGCCTAAATTCTGATAAGCTTGAAGCAAATTGGTATAGACCATTCTTCCATCTTGGTCGAGGTTCGCTCCTCTCCATACCATATCTCCGGGTTTGAAAGTACATTCAACCAAACGTAAATCCCTGTTCTCCATTACATCGGGAATACTTTTATCACCTTTATATTCTTGATTTTCCGGATCATAAATGGGAAGTCCGTTTGTTGTGAGGAATGTTTCCACCATTGAACGGGTATATCCGCCGCCAAGTCCTACACACCCTTCTCCTTTTTCATTGTAAATGCTGTGATATTGTCCTTCTACCAAGCTATTCACTTTGGCATCCGCACTATACATGCGCCACAGTAATACTTCTTTATTCGATGAGAGGTCATACTGATTGAACATATTCATATAATCCTCTATCTTATCGGTAATGGTTACGGCTTCTGTCACTTGCTTGGCTGCATCCATAGCCTGTGTCAGGAAGAAATCAATTTCCGTATCCAAGTTTCCATCGAATGTTCCGCCCGGCCATCCCGGACCACCCGGCACACGGGCCGTTCCCTTGTGGTAAGTTTCCCAACTGGCTTCATATAAAGCTACGCGGGATTTAAAGAGTAATGCCGATTCTTTATTCAGGCGATGGTTGGTGAGCGCATTGCTTTGGGGAAATAACCGTTCGATAGCCGCGTCCAGGCCTTCGATAATAAAGCGTGCCACTTCATTGCGAGGTTTGCGTTTGTTTGCTTCCACATTGGCAGCATAGTCATCCACGGTGAGCTCTTCTTTAATAATAGGAAAATCACCGAACTTCTTCAAATAATTGAAATAGACATAGGCACGGAAGAAATACATCTCTCCGATATATTGTCTCACTTCATTGGAATTTTCAAGTATACCGCTTTTCAGGTTTTCCTGAGTATAATACAGGAAATGATTGCAATCGCGTAAATCACCTTGCTGGTTGTAGCCGTTTTTCTCCGCTACTTTGATACGTTGCGGCAGGAATAAATCTTTCGGATCCGTTGCTGCTTGATTATCACTATTCTGGTCAAGAGTGAACAGGTGCTCATTGGCACTAAAATCCGGCAATAAATTATATCGCTTGTTGCAATATGCCTGCAATTGTCCGGGTTCCGTGAAGAAACCTTCGTTTACATTATCTGTCAGAGGTTCTCTGTCCAGAAAATCACTACATGAACTCAGACCGAGTGATGTAGCAATAAATGGTAATATGATATGTTTAAATTTCATAGTCGTATATTCTTAATGAGATTTATAATGTAATGTTAATGCCACAAGAGAGAGTATAGCTCAACGGATAAGTCATACCATTCTGGTACAGCAACTCCGGATCAAAGTTCTTACTCATCTTACTGCCTGTCCACAGATTATCGCCAGAGAAAAATACGCGTACTTTTTTGAAGATTGACTCTTTGTGTCAGCGATTTAGGCAGTGTATATCCTACTTGTAAATTCTTCAGACGAATATAGGCTGCATTTTGTAGATAACGGGATTGTACCTGCTGGTTTTGCTTGCTTCCAATAATAGGACGCGGATAATATGCATTCAGGTTAGCACCCAGTTCGTCTCCTTCCGGACGGAAAAAGTCCCAATGTTCTTCATAACCGGTAGAATCCCACTGACCGCCATTGATACCCCAGAATATCATACCTTTAGAGGTGGCGGTTTTGTCGTCTCCATCTACCCAGATATCACGTTTGGCTACACCTTGGAACATTACGCTAATATCAAATCCTTTATAGTCGGCTGCCAGTGTAAAGCCGCAACGATAACGTGGAGTGCTGTTACCTATGACGCATAAGTCTTTAGGATCATTGGCGGAAGTTCCTTTCTCAATAGCAGGATTATCATCCAGATTGGCATACATAATATCACCGGCTTTCCAGATATTATTACCTACACCCGGCAATTTGCTTTGGTCGTGAATAGCGATATAATCTGTTATTTCCTGGCCGGTCTTAGCCATACCTACAGTCTTGAAACCCCATATTTCGCCCAGTTTCTTGCCTTTCCAGTAATTGTCTACAGTATTTCCGTAAGCATCTTGAGTATAGAGCGTTTTGTCTGGATTCGGGTAGTCTGTAACTTCGGTCTGGGCATCAGATAAGTTGAATGATACCCGGTAACCAACTTGTCCTATTCTATCTTGCCAATTCAATTGCAATTCCCAACCTTTAGTACGGAGTGACGTATTGTTCATGCTAGGTGCCGAGGCTCCAACAATCGGAGAAATCTCTTCTGCCGGGCCTACCATATCTTTTGTATCTCGGACATAGTATTCTGCATATCCGCTCAACCGATTATTGAATGCCCCGAAATCAAGACCTATATTATAACTGGAAACGCGTTCCCAGGTAAGCAGGGTGCTGACAAGTCCCGGAGTCCCGGCTATATTTGATTTGTTTGCCAGATCAAGTAACCAACGGCCGCCATCGTCCACGCTACCCACTATAATGTTCTGAATGGAATAAGTGGGATAGAAGCTGTCAGTGTTCTGGTTTCCCAAGCTGCCGTAAGAGAAACGTATCTTCAACAGATTTACGTAATCTTGCGCATTCTCCCAGAATGCTTCACGGGCGATGTTCCAACCCAAAGAGAAAGACGGGAAAGTTCCCCAACGCTCGTCTCCGCGGAAACGGGAAGTGGCGTCACGACGAATGTTGCCTTCAAGCAGGTAGCGCCCGTCATAGCCATAATTCACACGTGCAAAGTAGCCCATAGTCGCCCATTCTCTGGAATAGGCTTTCAAGCCACTGGTACCTGTTGCGGTATTGATACTTGGCACTTGCTCATTGAGTACATCGTAACGTTTGCCTTCCAGTTGGTTGATGTAGTAATATTCGGAATTCATACCTACTGTAGCTTTGAAGTTATGCTTCTTCCATGAATGTTCATAATCTGCATACAATGAAGTGGTCATCATGGACGTCTGCTGCGTTTCGCTTTGGACGAATGTTTTTCCGGCTGCGAGGTCAGGGTCTCCTCCCAACCATGCTTCCAGCACCGGTTGATTCTCTTTGTCATAGAGGAATACTTTGTTTACATTGTACTGGTGACGGTAACTTTCAGTACGGAGAGTTGCCTGTCCGTGAATGCCCAAACCTTTGAGCGGTGTAAGGTGGAAACCGCCTGAAGTAAAGTAGGTGTCCTTACTGGTATTGGAACGTCCGCCCGAAGTGAGCTGCATCAATTTAGGGTTACGGGTATAATGTCCGTTGTTATCATAAAGCGGCATCATCGGATACAGTTTGGTCGTTTCCGGGGGAAAGCGGTCTCCATACAACTTCATAAATGTAGGCATACCAATTTCATTGCGAATAAAGCGTAAGTTGAAGTCCAGACTTAACCATTTAGTAACTTGCCCGGTGATTTTTCCACTGAAGTTATAGCGTTTTTTCTTCTCGTCCGAATAGTTCATTTGCCCTTCTTGCGAAAGGAAAGCTCCGGAAATGTAATATTTCACTTTTTCACTTCCACCGGCGATGCTCAAATTATGCTCTTGCCCGAAAGCTGTCTTGTCAATGAAGTTTCTCGGCCAGTTCTGGTTATCATTCGAGGCCATATTAAAGGGAAAAAGCCACCTTGGTTGCCGTTAGGATCTGAGGTATACGGATATTCACCCGCCATGTATTTTTGAATACGGTCGATAGTATCTTCGCTGAAGAGAAATTTAGTGGAGCCGCCACTGTTGGCTTGTGCTGCGTTAAAATATTTAGCAAAACGATACGAATCGAGCATGTCAGGTATGTTAGTCGGTCTCGACCAACGGAAGTTATCGGAGTACTGAATGGTAGCTTTCCCTGCTTGTCCGGATTTCGTAGTAATCAGGATAACACCGAAAGGTGCACGCGAACCGTAAATGGAAGAAGCGGCAGCATCTTTCAATACCGAAATATTGGCAATGTCTTGCGGGTTTAGTGAGTTAATATCTCCTTCGGCGCCATCGATGAGTACCAACGGAGAGGCACTGGAACCTGTTCCTAAGTTTCCGACTCCACGAATGTTCATTGTAGGGCTATAATCCAAACGTCCACCTTTGTCATTGACATCGATGTTCAATCCCGGCATTACGCCCTGTAATGCTTGTGATACGGAAGTTACCGGGCGTGACTCCAAGACTTTCTGGTCTACGGTAGCTACCGCACCGGTTAGGTTGACCTTCTTTTGAGTACCAAAGCCGACTACAACGACTTCATCCAACGTCTGGGTGTCTTCGATTAATTCAATTTTGAACATGGTTTGGTTCCCGGTGACAGTTATTTCCTGTGTACTATATCCTATATAGGAAACAATCAGTACGCTCCCCTTCGGAACGTTCTCAAGAACGAAATTACCATCCAGATTAGTAATACTTCCGTTGCTTGTACCTTTTACGAGAACACTGGCACCGATAATAGGCTCATTGAGCTTTTTGTCAATAACGGTACCTCTGATGCTGAGTTGCTGCGCGTGCAGAAAACTGACACTTAGCAATAGCATGAAAAGTAATGCTGTAATTTTTCTCATTGCATTTTATTTAAAGTTTAACATAAGGTTTGTTGTGTACAAAAGTAGGTGGATAGCAGCATTCGGAACAGACATAACTCTCTCATTCATCATACATGTTCAATTCATCATGCAGTTTTTTTAATTCTCTTTTGCATATTTAGACTTTAATTCGTTCATTTGCATAAATAATAATAAAATGATATATAAATCTACTCCTATCTATACTTTTTTATTTGTATTTCCACCTGCTTCGTATGGTGCCTTTTTTGATAAAGACATTCATTTGCTTACTATACAAAATGGGTTGGCCGATAATACGGTGAATTGTATTTATAAAGATTGGGATGGGTTTATGTGGTTTGGAAGCGAAAATGGAATAAGTCGTTATGATGGAAAGAACATCCGGAATTTCGGAAAGGAGAAGATATATCTGAGCATCTCTGAAATAACAGAAATCTCAGACTATTGTATGGGAATAGTAGCGAACTATTTCCTTTCTTGTTTCAATCGAAAGACGGAAACTTTTATTCCTATTGTTAATGCTGCGGATAGTAGTGCGGTGAGAGCTCTTCACCTTCTGTCGGCAGAGAATGATTTCTTATGGGTATTGACAGACAAAAAACTGATTTTATACAAGCAAACTGAAATATATGATAAGCGGGGAAGAGTTGCGTCTATAGTGTTGAGAATGGAAAAAGAATATACTTATCTGCTTGAAGAAGATGGAGAACGCTTTTCTGTTTTTTTGTTATTCTTCGGATAAAAAGACTATTTGTCTGGCGTCCAATCGAGGCAATCTTATACTTTTTCATCCGGAAACCCCGGAAGTATTTCAGAAAATACATTTATTAAATGTAATAGATACTTATAGACCCACTCATGTCCTATATTCCGGAGGGTTTGTATGGGTTTCTACTATTGGGTGCGGTATTATACGCTATCAACTGTCTTCTGGTAAAATAGACCGCATTACTTATGGCGGGAAAGGTAAAGAAAACTTGCTTTCACATACTGACGCATACCAATTAATTCCTATCAATAACCAAAATTATCTGGCTGCAACCTGGAATGGCTATACGCTAATAATGCCCGATAAAGAAAACCCGGAAAATCTTACCACTGAAATCTATAACAGTACAGTTTCTCCATTGTACAAGAACTTGGAATCTCGTATGCTTTCAGCTTACTATGATACAAATGGGGACTTTGGATAGGTACCAATGGCGGTGGAGTGATGTATTCTGATTTAAGATTGCAATTTTTCGATCAGTTCTATCAGAACCGACATAATGAAATTTGCGGAATAGTGATGGATGAGGAACATTACTTATGGTTAGCTTCGTTTCACGGGGGGGGGATTATGAGAAGTGACGAACCTTTTGATGCTATGAAACAGCTCAGGTTTTCTTCTGTAGGTACCGCAGAAGTAAAATCAAAGGCAACTGTTCTCTGTGTTTTGCAGGAGAAGGGTAAAGGGCTTTGGTTCGGCAATGCGGACGGTACGCTGACTTTTTACAATGAAAAGTCGAAGCAATTCAAGATATATCCCTTGCAATTTGAGGGAGGAAAGCAACTAACTTCCGTATGGTTCCTATGTCTTGACAAGAAAAAGCGCTTTTGGGTAGGCACTAACAATGGATTGTTTCTGTTTAATTCCCAAACCGGGCATTACCGGAAAATAGATGTAAAAGTCGGTGAGGAAGAATTGAGTATCAGAGTTATTTCCGAAACAGAAGATGGTGCAATCTGGTTGGGGACGAGTAATCAGGGCGTTTGTAGAATTATTGAAGATGCTGATGGAAATATGAAGATAGAAACAGGATATGAACAAAAAGCGCATATCAATTCTTTATCTGTACGTTCGCTGCTGGCTTCCTCAGATGGCAATCTGTATATCGGATATACTAATGGTTTTGCTATTCTCTCGCCGGCGAATAATTCCATTCGTAATTTCTATACTACACACGACGGCTTGTGCAGCAACTTCATTGGTTGTCTTGTTGAAGACGGAAAAGGGCGTATCTGGTTGGAAAACAACTCTGGTATATCGCGTTATAGCCGTCATCAACATTTGTTCTACAACTACTATATTTCCGGTAACAACCGTTCGGTTTTGTTTTGTAATAATACCTTGTTTTTCGGCAACAACAGAAGCCTGACTTATTTTCATCAATCTGAGGCAGATGTCGATGCTGACAATGAACGGGTGTATATTACCAGCTTGGAGGTAAACAATCATTGGGTGAAAATAGGGGAGGAAATCAATAACCAGATGATATTGGACAAAAGCATTATTTATGCCAATTCAATCGTGCTGAACCATGCTAACCGGGACTTCTCTCTTTCTTTCGATAACCTTTCTTACTCTGAGCGGCAACAAAAGTATAATTACCGGTTGCTGCCCTACCAAAAAAACTGGTTAGTATCCAATAACGGCGAAAAAACCTCTTATACCAATCTGCCGGAAGGGGAATATACATTTGAAGTAAAGAGTATTTATCCAGATGGGCATAGCGGGGCAGTAAATACATTTGAAAGTAGAAATTCTTCCGCACTGGAGCCATACTTTTACATTTCGTTTTATTCTGTTTATTCTATTCGTTACGGGGGTACTCTATTTGATACGGAAAGTTAAGCGTCGGCAAAGACGTATCGAACAGGAAATGCAGATGGAACACGAATTGCTGACGGCACGTTTGGAACGTGAAAAAGAACATCAAATACTGATGGAACGCGAGAACTTCTTTACCGGTGCGGCGCATGAACTTCGCACTCCATTGACCTTAATCCTCTCCCCCCCTGCAAGAGCTGCTTCAACAGTGCAATCCATCAGAACCGCTCTATCAGAAGTTGCTCACGATGCACAAGAATGGAACGTCCCTGTATGCATTAGTCGACCAACTGCTGTATGTGCAGAAGATAGATGCCGGTATGGTGAAATTGCGTTTGGCTGAAGTAGATATAATAAGTCTGATAAATCATGTTTCCAAATCGTTCCGGCAAATAGCTGAGGCTAAAGGTTTTCGTTTTGAAGTAAACCTCTCCGAAAAAAACTATTGTTATGGATAGATGCGGAGAAAATAGCTGCGGCAACCAGGAATCTACTGTCCAATGCGTTTAAATATACTCCTCGCAGCGGATGCGTCTTACTTACCCTCTCGCGAACGGTAAAAGACGGAAAAGGTTTTTGCCAGATAGCGGTTTCGGATACTGGATCTGGTATTTCTAAAAATTTGCAGGAGCATGTTTTTGAATCATTTATTACCGGAGATAATGCACCGGAATTTTCTACTAAAGTCGGTATCGGTTTGCGTATTGTGAAGAATACGATGGATTTGCATCACGGACAAGTAACTTTGGACAGTGTTCCGAACGAAGGAACTACGTTCGTTCTGCTGATACCCGAAGGAAAAGAGCATTTTGCCAATGATGTTCATGAAATGACAGGTTATAAAGAAGAAACTTTTCCCGAAGCTTTACCTGCCCGGCAGACGGAAAGCGGTAAACTCACCCGGAGAAGCATATTGGTTATTGAGGATAATGAAGATGTGCGTGAATATATTGTTAGCCTCTTTAAATCCAAATATACAGTTCTTGAAGCAGTGAACGGTGAGGAGGGGGTGCGTATGGCAGTAGAACATGTTCCGGATTTGGCAATCTCGGATGTCATGATGCCGGTAAAGGATGGCTTTGCTTGTTGTCGTGAAATACGTGAACGACAAGAAACCGCCCATATACCTATTATTATGCTGACCGCCAAAGCAGAAGATGCCGATATCTTACAAGGTTCGCGCAGCGGAGCGGATGACTACATGATGAAGCCTTTTAATCCGGAAGTGCTGAAGGCGAAAGTTGAAAATCTTATTTTGCAACGTGAACGTCTGAAACGCATCTATACTAAAACGCTTTTGTTAAAGCACAATTCGGTGGACGGAGAGATAAAAGATGCATTTATGGAGCAAATGATTCATGCGATTGAAGCCAATCTTGCAAATGAGAACTTTAATGTAAAGATGCTGGCCGAACAGATGAACATGAGCCAACCGACTTTATATCGGAAAGTCAAACAGCACAGCCAATTGTCTGTGATAGACATCATCCGCAATATCCGTGTCAGTAAAGCCGCCTCATTGATAATGGAGAACCGTTACTCCATTCAGGAGATATCGGAAATGGTCGGCTTTACCGATGCACGTACTTTGCGGAAACATTTCACTGAACAGTTTGGAGTATCCCCGTCCAAATACATGGACGAGTAAGGGTAGAATTATCCTTTCCGCTTTCTGAAAAGTTCCTTCAGACTAATGGTTTTGTTATTGATTAGCGGGCGTGCCCAGAAACCGATGAAAGTGATATAACCTACAAAAACAAGAATAACCAACATGCCGGTGCGAAGTGAAGTTGCATCTGCCAGCATACTGATAATCATTGTTCCGCCTGCTCCGCCCACAATGGCCGAGCATAGAATACCCGCAAACGAACCATAATGTTGTGAAGCTGAGTTCAACGCCAGCGAGAACACAATGGAATACATCATCGAGATGCTGAAACCTACAGCCGGGAAGGCAATGAGCGCGGCCTCTTTACTTCCAAACAAAGCAGCCAGCAGCAGGATAATCGTTAGCCCGCCCGAAATCTGGAGCAATCGTTTGCAATCAATCAGCTTCAGTAGTATCATTCCTATCAGACAACCTGCCGTCATCAATCCCCAGAAATAGCTGACTGCCTGTGCTCCTTCCACCTGCGGGTTTACACCATGATATTGTTCGAGGAATGTACTCATAAAGATGGAAGTGCCCTGTTCCGTACTGACGTAGCAGAAAATGCCGAGAAAAACAACCATACATATTTCTGTTTGAACAATGCGAGGTAAGAAGCTTTAGATCCGCTTTTTTCATCTTCTTTCAGCTCGATTTTTGGGAAACGGGAAAAACCGACTGTAAACAGCATCACCAGCAATAGCAAGGTAAATACCCAATAAAGGGAAACCCACGGCATATCGTGCGGTGTGATGTCTGCCAGTAAATCAATGAAGAAGCCTTTTCCGACCATGTAGGTTGCCGGGTCGAGTTCGCGAATGAGATAAGTATACACCAATGGGTTAAGGAAAGAAGCTATTCCGAACATGAATTGTGCCAATTCGGCAACGAAAGCATAGTTTTCTTCTCCGCCTACGGTGCGTTGCAGTGGGTTCAGCACCGTTTGTAGCATTGCCATTCCCAACCCTACGATGAAAGAAGAAGCCAACAGCATGGGATAGGTGTGGATGCAGGCAAATAGGATTGTTCCGATAAACGGCATCAGAAAACCGATAAACAGTACCGGTTTTTCGCCGAAGCGGTCAATCATCAATCCGGCGGGGATAGACATGATGACATAGGCAAGGAAGAAAGAAGTGGGAATAAAGCCTGTCATTGCCAAGTCGCTCAAATTGAAGTTATGAATAATGTCCGAAATGAGCGGTCTCAGAATATTAGTGATAAATGAAATGGTGAACCAAAACGCCATAATCAGCACCAGCATTCCTAAATTCTTTTTCATACTATTCTTTTTTAATGAGAAGACCAGTGACGCAGCGCCGATACTTTCGGCTTTATTGCCTAAAACGGCAGCCATGATTTTTGTATTAACAGCGCAGTCGGCTATGGCGTATCGGTGAGCTTTTTCACTGACTTTACGGATATAGAAGTCACCGGCTTCGGACAAACCGCCACCTATCACAATGCGTTGTGGACTAAAGATATTAATAAATCCAGATATACCGTGTCCTAAAAAGTCACAATGTTCATCCAAACATTCTGCAGCTAGTTTATCTCCTTCCTTATAGAGGCGTACAATCAGTTCTCCGTTGATTTCTTCACCCGGATATGTGATGCCTGCATCTGCTGCCTGTTTGCCGAATCGGCGTACCAATGCGGAAGTAGACGCGTAGTGTTCCAGACAGCCTACGGAGCCGCAGGCGCAAGATTCTCCGTTCGCAATAAGAGGCACATGACCCAATTCGGTACCACGATTGGCAAAACCGTTGAACAACTTGCCGTCGATAACTACTGTGCCACCGATACCTGTTCCTACTGTCAGGAAAACGACATTCTTGGCTCCTTGACCGGCACCGTACATGGTTTCTCCCAACCCCATCAGATTGGCGTCATTTCCCATTTGTACTGGCAAGCCGGTTTCAGCTTCGATGCGGTCCGCAAGCTTCAGGTTCTCCCAGCTTTTGATATTCTCTGCACCACCCAATACGATGCGGTTTGTTTCGTCTACGATTCCCGGCGTTCCAATCCCGATGCCTTCTATTGCCAGTTCCCGTTCCCAGGCAAAGTCCATCACTTCCTTGCAAGCGGTAATCAGTTGCCCGATAACCGCTTCTGCCGATATATCGGCTTTCGACGGTAACTTCCCTTGCAAGTGAAATACGCCTTCATTATCAATAAGGGCGTATTTCACCGAAGTTCCGCCAAGGTCAATTCCTATAGCGTATTTTCTTTTCATAATGCCTGATTATATTCTTTCCGCCCAAATCGGTGAACTCCACCCCCATTGGCCGTCGCGCTGGCGTACGCGTACATAATAATAATCGGTATCGCGTTGGGGGCTTTGTCTTCCATATAGTGCTCCAGCATGAAACAACTTTCGGGCATGGCGCGGTTGAAGAGGATAGCTTCGCTCAACCAGCCAATCATGAAGTGAGAGCGTGAGCCTTCGAGCGATTCACCCAATGTATGCTCGAGCTTCTTGCCATTGAAGTCGGCAATAACCTTTCCGTCTTTCGGCATTTCCAGTTCGAGGATTACAGCTTGCATGGCGGGAGTTGTAGTATTCGGGTTCTTGCTGCTATACATATCCAGTTCCGTTTCCTTTTCGCCAACGGAAAGAATACGGTTGACGTGTGTTTTGAATTCTGTTTCACCTTCTTGCGGTGAAGTAAACGCGGCACCACGGAAACAAGGAGTCACGCTTACAATGTGTCCTTTATCCACCGACAATTTGCCTTGCCAATGCACATATTTCTCTTCACGGTTCCAACCGAAGTCTACTTTGACTTTGCAACGAACCGTATCGCCTTCCGGAGCAACCGGAGTCAACGGGCCGTTCATGCGAGCCAATATCTGACCGTTCTTAACGATGTCTACATAGTCGATGCAGCTTTCGCCCGTTACATTCAGATAGATGCGGCGATTATTACCACGAACTACGTCACCCATAAAAGCGTCGTTGAGGCGGAAGTCTATCAATATCTTATCTCCTGTGACGGCACATACGTGACGGGTGCGAAGTGCTTCCCAAATAGCATCACGGGTTAAGGACGGAGCCATAATGCCGACACGTCCGTCGCCGTAACTTCCCGGATAGCCGGAGTGTTGGTCGGTAGAGGCCATTATGCCGAACTTATTACCCTGGTCTAAACCATATTGTATGGTTCCTTCCCATTGACGCGGGCCCATGTCGTGCAGGTACGGATAATCACCCTGGTCGCTTTCCGCCAATCCGTGGCGAGAGTACATTTCTACGAACGGAGTAATATCCCCTCCGGTGAAGCATTTCCAGTTGTAGTCGCGGTATCCGCCTTGATACCCCATATGGTGTGGCGTGATAAATACTTTGTGTCCTTTGGCTTTTTGCTTCCAGTCTTCGATAGAAGTACATTCCACGAGTGGAGCATCGAGGTCGTAGTTCAGTGCTACATGGTCGCCATGTTCCATGCTATGGGCTTCGTATCCGATGAAAGTAAGGAATTCACCTTCCTTATTACATTCGTTGGTCATCTTGATATACCTCTCGTAGCCTCCTTCGCGCAAGCGTTTGAAAGCGCCGGTATGGTAGTCGATTACCCATTTCAGGCGCGGGTCGTTTGCTCCCGGAATATCGGGTCACATGGCGTGGGGTGTGACACTTACGAAATCCAGTTGCGCTTTAGCAGCCTCGAATGCATCGCGCATATCGCCATGACCGTAAGTAATGTTGCAATGATTGCGCAAATCCCCCCAAACATATTGAGGTTACTTGCCGACGGCATAATCTTTTTGGCATCTTTGCTGCCTGCTATGCAGGAACTGATAAGACTGCCCGACGCGGCTAACCCGATGAAAGACCAGCCGGTGTTTTTAGAAAGCTTCTTCTATCCATACTATTAAATTTAGAGGTTGTTGCTTAGTAATTAATGTCTTTCAGATCCATGAAGCGCTTCAATGCTTCCAAGTAGTAATAATCGGCATAGTTCAGAGGAGTATCTATTTCCGAACCATTGGGCAGTGAACCGGTGGAGTGCATTATGATGAAACCTTGATTGTCACCGACTTTTGCCAGATAAGCATCACTCGATAAGCTCTTCAGGATTCTCTCCGCATAGTTCAGATACTTCTTTCCATCGGACGCCATCGTACTCAGTTCTATGAATGCAGAGGCTGTTACTGAAGCGGCTGATGCGTCACGCGGAGTCTCGGCTGTTACAGGAGCGTCATAATCCCAATAAGGAATGGCATCTTCTGTTGTCACACGCTCCATAATCATGTCGGCTATTTTTGTAGCGAAGTTCAAGAAAGTGGTATCCTTTGTCTCACGGTAGCAAGAAGTGTAGCCATATACGGCCCATGCCTGTCCGCGTGCCCATGAAGAGTCGTCATTCTTGCCTTGGAAGGTTTGGCGCTTCTCTACTGTACCATCATTGTTGTAGCTAACTACGTGCCAGCAAGTATAATCCGGACGGAAATGGTTACGCATGGTAGTCATAGCGTGTCTGACAGCAATATTCTTATAGTTTTCGTTACCGGTTTCTTTGGCTACATTGAATAGCAAGTCCAAATTCATCATGTTATCTATGATGACAGGGAAGTTCCATGTACCGAAATCTCAGGAACGGATAGCGGAGATAGAGTCGTTGAAGCGCCCGCAAAGATTATCTGCAGTCTCTTTCATAACGGCTGCAATCGAATCGTTGGGTGTCAGGCGCTCTGCATTGCCATAGCTGCAATTTACCATGAAACCTAAATCGTGTGTGCCTGTATAGTAGCGAACCGGATTGAGCAGATTGGTATATTGAACCGCCCATGTTTTCAGGGTATCATTGCCTGTCAGTTCGTAGGCATACCATAGAGAACCCGGGAAGAAGCCGCTGGTCCAATCATAAACACTGCATAAGCGACGTTTCCCTAACTGTTCGGCGGCAGGTTGCGCACGAAGCGAATCTCTAAAGGTCAATGAATCTCTTTCCAATTGACGGCAGAGAAAGTTCATGTCGTAGCTTGTGCGGATGGAACGTGGCAACATATGGGTAGATGAAATCTCTTCTGCAGTGAGTCGTAGTTGGGCAGAAGCTACATCCAGTCCTTTCTTAATCCAACTGTAGTCTTCTTTAGGTTGTGTTTGGCATGATGCTAATGTCAATATACCCAAAGCTAAGAGAACAAGTTTCTTTTTCATATTTATTCGTTTTTAATGTTATGGTTTCATAGTCGTTGTAATGTAGGCAAAACTAGCGGAAAATTCAGAATTACTGTAGTAAGATTGTTGAAAAGGCGGCTAATCTGTGTGCTAATAATATCATTTTTGTTGAAAAAGGTTTAGATATTCTCCAATATACCTTGCCTGCAAGGGCGCATGTCTGAATTTTCCATAAAATCCGATGGCTTTTGCACAAATGTTGCATCGCCCGAAACAATATAGTAAACAGTGGGAGGATGGACTTTTCTAACTTTTTTTATAATAGTGTCACTTCGTCGGATTTTTGAGGATTGTCTGGCGCCACTTGTTAGGAGCTTGGTAAAGTGAATATGTGGATGAAATATACAAGTAAAAAAGGGGTTTATGGGGGAAATGTTGTAAATTATGAGCACATTTAGGCGATGTGTAATGATGAAGATGATTACTATTTTAAGTTAGATATCTATCGGATAGGCAACGGAATGTTACCATTTTACTATAATTTGGCTGATTATTCTGAGAAATAGTTGTTTTTTCTACCAATTCCTTTTGTCTGTATTAGATTTAAGTTATATTTGCCTCCAACTTAATATTTGATATCGGAAGGATGTTCGTTCTTTTTTAATTCACCTAATTTATATTTTAATATGTTTGGGACAAAAAAGAGTGAAGAGAATTCTGTTAAGGCTGCGAAGGTCAGCATTGAAAAGCTAACCACAATTGCATTGGGAACAATGGTGAATGGAACACTCGCCATTGATGGAAACTTACGTTTAGATGGAACAATAGAAGGAGATGTTTCCTGCAATGGAAAAGTTGTGCTTGGTCCACAGGGCAAAATAAAAGGCAATGTAACCTGCGTTTCTGCTGTGTTACACGGAAAACTGCAAGGCGATATTCATGTAACAGATGATTTGGTGTTGAAATCGGAGTGTGTGATGAGTGGAGTATATACCTGCAAACTTGAAATAGAACCGAAAGCAAGGTTTAATGGCGCTTGTAATACTACAGAGAGAAACACGCCTGTAGCGGATAAGAATGTACAAACCAAAGAATCGGTGGTGGGACAAGTTAAAAAATGACTTGGAACACTATTCCTGTGCGAATATGATTTAGCATCCCTTAACTTTAGATGAAGGTTTTTTATAATGACTGCAAAGTTATCTAAAAAGAAAAAGATAATCATGCAGTTAGTTTGTTATGACATTATGCCTTTACTGTTTGTCGGAATATATGTGTGAATATATGATGCATATCGTAATGGTACAAAATATTTAATTTACAAACTTAACAGACTGAAAAATGAGAAAAGAACTTTTAACTCAGTTTATGGAGGGATTGATAGTCGCTCAGGAGAAAGAACAGCGGAACGGTACAGCTCATGTGTATCGTAGTACCCTAAACCGGCTAAAAAAATTTATGAACGGGCGTGAAATTAGCTTTAGTGAGTTGACTCCCGAATGGTTAGCACAGTTTGAACAAAAGTTGTTGGCTGATCAACTAAGTTGGAATACGATTTCTACTTACATGCGTATGTTGAGATCGGTCTATAATCAGGCGTTGGAGCGAGGTGTTGCAACCTACATTCCGCGCCTTTTTAACAAAGTACACACGGGAGTTGATGCTCCGGTAAAGAGAGCTGTTTCGCCGGAAGTAATGTACCGGTTGATGACAGATGCAAAGCCGCTGCCCGAGAAACTGGCTTTTAGCCGTGATATATTTGTTTTGTTATTCTTGCTGCGTGGGATGCCGTTTGTCGATCTTGCTTTTTTGCGGAAATGTGATTTGCAAGGAAACGTGATAACCTACCATCGGCATAAGACAGGGCGTAAATTGACGGTGGTTGCTTGTCCGGAGGCTATGGAAATCATAAAGAAGTATAAGGATACGCATACCGATACTCCTTACCTGTTTCCTATTATCCAAAATCCGGGTAAAGATGAGTACGAGCAGTATACTCGTATGCTGCGCCTTCAGAACTATCGCTTGGTACAAGTGGCTCGCTCGCTGAAAATCAAAGAGCGGCTGAGCACGTACACGGCCCGCCATACGTGGGCAACTACAGCATTGCGTCAGAATTATAATTCGAGTTTGATTTGTGATGCTATGGGGCATTCCTCCGTGAAGGTGACGGAGACTTATTTCCAGTCTTACAGGGAGGAAGAAGTCAATCAAATGAATAATTCTCTTGTATCATTTGTATTATCGAGGAGGTAATAAAAAGGATGTATTTCTGTGATAAGATAATTTGCTGATAATAAGCCGAAAAAACAGTTGCTTCACAAGTAACGGACTATTGTATCGGCGGCAAATTTAAGTATATTTTCTGAATATCTGCGATAAAACTATTATTTTTTTCAAAAAACATTAAATAATAGAACAATTTTCCGGATCAATCTTCGTACTACTACAATGAATAGCACTCCATCTTTTAATTCTTAAAGATGGGAAGGGGTTATATTCTCTCTTCTCAAAAAAACAAAGCATATACTTTGTCAAAAAGCACCCCGAAAAACCATATTTCTTCCTATTTGCTTGTTTGTTCCCGTTACTTGTGAAGTAACGGAAGATATGGATAAACTTCCATACAGCAGTTGGAACGTAACATTCTATATCTGATACAAATATTAAGTTAAAAATTAAATTGTTTATTTATGAAGAAGAAATCTATTTTATTGTGGTCATTGCTTGCTGCGATGACATTGGGTGCTTGCTCGGAAGCAAATGTACCTACAGAAGAAACTACCGGTGAAAAGGGTAAGGTAGCTTTTACTGTGAATTTTGCAGGAACTGTCGGCACAAGAGCTGCGTCATCTACTGCTGTTCCCGAAACATCTTGGGCTAATATCAAGTCATTGCAATTCTTTTTGTATGATGCTTCCGGAGTAATAAAGTACTCAGATGCAACGGTTTCGACTGACTTCCCGGCAAGTATAGCTGGTGATATGAAGCAGTTCACTTATACGGATGTACCAGTAGGTACCTATACTTTGGTAGTTGTAGCCAATGCTACGGGTACAGCGATTGATAATTATATCGGTGGTAGTGTTGAGGCATGGAATGCTTATAATGTTCGTCAGAAGAATATCTCAAATATGCTTTTGAAGTATAAAGGGGTTTCTTTCCCGTCTTATGCTACGGTAGCAGGTAGTACAGCTTATGCTGAGCCCACTGAAATCTTTATGGGAGAAGCTTCTGCTCCGATAACTATTACTTCCGGAGGATCAACAAATGCTTCAATTGTTTCTCTGAAGCGTGAAGTTTCATTGCTGCGCGTACGTATGAACGTGAAGGATACAGACGCTGGTGTTGTGAATGAAAACACAACGAATGGTGTAGACTTCACTCAGAATGCGTCTATCTTGATTTACCGTTTGCCGGACAATATGAAGATTGGTGCAGGAACTGCCGGTGGTGTAAGCATAACTTCAACTGTCACCAATATCCTGACTATAGCTGACAGCCCCGTCTTCAATACTTCAAACCCGAGCAGTGGTTATAGCACTACGAATATCATAGACGGTACAAAATTCACTATGTGGAAAGACGTTGTAGTATTCCCCAACTATGGTGGACGTTCTACTACTGCTAATCCTACAGCTGCCGCTGCTACCGACCGTCAGTATTTTATCGTAGTTTCAGGATTTGCTAAAGAAGGACATAAGTTGCAAAACGGCAATTTGGTTCCTGCCGGCGGTGCTACTGTTTACTGGTCTGGCCTGATCAAGGAAAACTTTGTTCCCAACGTAATCCGTGAGGTAAATCTGACTTTGAAATCAGGTGGTACAACCGATATTCCTACTACTCCGAGAGAAGAAGGTGAGCTGATTATTGATTTGGGCGCTCCTGAAGCTTGTGATGGCAATATCGTTAACTCCGACATTACTTTGTAATATAGAAAACTTAATTTCCGATGCCCAATGCGGGAACAGACCCAAAGTATGGTCTGTTCCTCGCGGGGATCGGGTTATACTAATGAAAAAACTATAAACTTATGAGAAAAACAGACTTCTCATAATATTATCAGGTGTGTTTGCTTTGCTCTCACTTGCTGCGTGTACATTTGATTACTTCAAAGATGATACGAATTATCAAGTGTTTGTGCCCGAAGTGTTGAGCAACTCTATTACAGACTGTCGCGTCCTTGTTTATAACGAAGCCGGAGACTTGGTCGGTGCACGTTATGAAACTGCCCCGTGGGGTAGGGACCCTCGTGTGGAACTGGGCTTGTTTAGCTTCAGATTGGCTCGCGGTAACTATAAAGTGTATTGCTATACTAATGCAGACAGTCTTTTATTTGTAGACGAACAATGTCTGGAAACTTCTGCTTTCAAATTGAAAAGCAGCCCTACCGGGGAAAACCGTTATGTACATCCTTCGGATTTGTTGTTTCAAAAGCTTCAACCTGAAATTATTCATGAGGGTATCTTGAAGATAGATACAGTGCAATTCGAACGTTATACCGGACGTATTACCGTGCGGTTTGAAAATTTTCCCGGAGATGTTTCACGTATAAAGAAGGTCAAGATGTTGGCTACAGGAGCGGCAGTGGCGCAATATCTGAAGAATGACACCTTGACAAGTCGTTTCACTCCGGAAGATAAGATGTTCCATTTCGATGCATTACCTCCACAGACTATGCCCGGAATCATGGAAGTAGACCATCGTTTTTTACCTTCTGTAGAAAATGAAGCAATCAGATTAAATTATACATTCCTTGATGACGACGGCACTGTAATCAACCAAATGGCGGTAGCGGTATCGGAGAAGAATACCGGAATACCATTGAGATTATTGCATGGCAGGCGTATTATTATTGAAATTGACTCATACACCATTGTTAAGATATCAGTTGTTGGATGGAATGATGACATAGAGAATGGAAATACGAACCTGGAATAATACACAACATAAAAAGAGAATAGTAATGAAACCAGTTATACGACATATATTAATTGTCGCCGTCTTATTTTGTTTTATCAGCGGAATGCAGGCACAAACCATTAAGATAAATATTCCTCTGTGGCTGACCGGCTCACCTAATATCGGTTATGAACAGACTTTAACCCGGCAACTCACTGTAAACGGTGAGGTGCTTTGGTTACCGTATCTGTTCAAGAAACATGAAGAGGTGTTCCGTGCTTTACAGGCTACAGCCGAAGTTCGGTACTATGTAAATCCTAACAATTACTATACCAATGATTCATGGGACGGATTTTATTTCGGTCCTTATGCAATGTATGGTAACTTCAATATCGGTTTGCTGAGACATAACGATGCCCTGCAGAGTTATCGGCGCGAAGGTTGTGGAGCTTCGGGAGGTATATCGACCGGATACAAATTTGCTTTTGACTCCCGTTGGGGGTTGGACTTGAATATAGGAATCGGATATGCGCATATACAATACGATAAGTATTACTTGGGAGGAGAATATCTCCAGTTCCCCCTTGGAGCGCAAGAAGACAAAAGTCTGGTTGGGACCAACGAAGTTTGGCGTACACTTGACTTGCAATATATTCCGCTAATGTTACTGATAAAAAGTTGCTGAAAATGAGAAATACAAAACTGCAAATTCTCCTGTCGGTCGTCACATTCTTCTTCTTCTTGCAAGGGAGTGTTCCCGCTATTGCACAGCAGGAGCGGAAAATAGGACGGGTGGAACGGCGTGCTGACCGTAATTTTATCAGGCAGAAATTTGATAAAGCGATGGCTCAGTATGAGACGATTGTCGAGCGTGAACGAATGCCGACAATCAAGCTGCGCTTCACTTGAAAATAGCACGCCTGTATTTCATGGTGCGGGAGTACGAAAAGGCTACCCTGCATTATGAAAAGGCGATGGAAATGCTGCCAACATGATGGGAGTGGACGATGTATGTGATTATGTAGATGCTTTACGCTTTCTGGGACAAGGCCGTAAAGCAGAAGCTGTCTGCCTGAACAATGCCTATAGAGATGTTTATAGCCGCTATCAGCGCTATCAAAACATATTGGAGGCACTATCCATGCGCCATACCGTTCAGGAAGACCCCGGCTTCGAGGTCAAACGCCTGTCTTTAAATACAGAAAATCCTGAATTTTGGGTCGGCAATTATGGTGGACAACCTTTCTATGCCGCTAGTTACAGTAAATTCAATGACCCTGGAAAGTTATTCTTCCACTGCACACGCTACTATGCGTTGGACGAAACCGATGAGAAATCGGGAACGGGACATAACTCGTTGAGGAATGTTAATTATTACCATAATATTCCCATTGATTTACAGAACGGACCGGTAAGTTTTTCACCCGATATGCGACTCATGGTAGCTGCAGTTATCGAATATGACAAAAACGTCCTACTATAGAAATAGTAGATAAAAAACAACGTCCTTTCCGCACTAAACTATATTATTCTGTATTGCGGAATGAAAAGAAACGTTTTACAAAATATGCTCCGGTCTTCCCGCAAGAACCGAAGTCCTCGTATGCCCAACCTTATCTGTTCAATGATGGAAATTCACTATTGTTCTCATCGGATATGCCGGGCGGATACGGAGGATTTGACTTATATGTCGTTCATTGGGACACAGAAACCCAAGCATGGGGAACCCCTATAAATTTAGGGCCGGAAGTCAATACGGAAGGTGATGAGATTTTCCCGGTACTCTTTAAGGGACGTCTTATTTTCGCTTCCAACGGATTACCCGGCTTTGGCGGATACGATTTGTTCAGTACTTTCTACGACAACGATGGGGTTGTTCCGGGCAGTATCAGCCATTTCCCTTATCCGGTAAATTCCGTTTTCAATGATTATTATATGTGTCCTCTCGATTTACGGACTGCATATTTTATTTCCGACCGGGAACTTGATTCAAAAGATGATATTTATCATCTCCGGACACTGGAAGATTTGGGTACCCAACGCGGTATGCCTTATTATGGAATGAGTGGACAAGATGCAATATTGGGCGGTGCATTGCTGCTGAATGGGGCTACGGAAAATGTAACTCCGGAAACCGTCGTCTTGGAACCGCATATGCCCGAGGGGCTGTTGATGACCCTTTATTTCGATTTCGATTCAGCCGAGTTGACAGTAGATGCTGTTCAGCGTTTGGAGCGCTTTATCGAAGAAATGGGGCCTTACAAGATTAATAAATTAAGATTTGACGGCTATGCCGATGAGATGGGTAGTGACAATTACAACTACAATCTTTCATTGCGCAGAGCAAAGACAGTCGTTGAGTTCTTGCACAATCATGGGGCCACGGTAGACTCCGAGCTAATCGGACATGGTAGAATTAAACTTTCTCCCGAAGAGGTGCAGGATGAATTAAAACATTATACCTGGTCAGAAGAAAAGATTAACTGGATACAGGTGAACCGCCGGGCAAGGCGTGTTGAAATATATAATAAAAGGTAGAAATATAAAACTAAGCAATATATGAAGAAGACAAGAATTCATAGAGTGTGGATATTTTTCCTGCTGAGCGTCGTAGCCTGTTTGCAGGTAAGAGCTCAGTACATGCCGGTGGTTTTCGACAAAACTTATGGTGACAAGAATCAGGTACAATTGATTTGCTCGTTACCGGGTGATGAAGTAGCCATGGTAGGTAAAGAAGGACAAAGCCACAATCTGACCTGGATAGGCCGCGAGGGAGAAGTAATTTTCTCGTTGCCGCTGGCAGGGTTCACAAATGTAAACGAGATTACGGAACTGGATGATAGCCGCATCCTGCTTGTCGGACAGTCTGCTGTCCTGAACTCTAAAGGCAAGAGAGAACAATCGGCTTTGAAGAGCCGTGCTGTCATAGTGGACCGTAAAGGAAGGCTTGTTACCAATATCTATGCGGGCGAACAAGGCGCTGATTTTATGAAGGGAACTTTGTTGAGAAGCGGTTCGCTCATTCTTTCCGGTATGGAGCCGGTTGGCGCGAACGGACGTCAGGGCATCCTTCTGAAAGTAGATAAGACAGGTAAAATCATTTATGAGTATAAAAATGTCCATAGTGGATATTGTAATCAGTTTACCGTATTGGGCAATACTACGGAATATATCTGTGCTGCATTCTCTGGCGACCGCGATAAGGAGCAATCCACTGTTGTCCGTCTGGATGATAAGGAAAAACCCTATTATATGACTGTGCTGCCCGCCAAGCGTTATGTAGTAACCGGATTGAATGCCAATATTAATGACGGTTCGGTCATTGTTACCGGTAATTCTCCGGTAAATGGCGGTGTCATCTATAAAATACGTCCCGAAGGCGATATCGTTTTCGGTAAGACATTGATTCCCGAAGGACAAGGAGATGTGATGCTGAATCACCTCCGTGTAGCCCGTAACGGTAATATCTTAGTAGGCGGTAGTGGCAGCAAAGGCTATTATGCTCTCTTGCGTAATGATGGAACGTCTTTGTACTCCGGCACTTCCAACGGAAGCGTTAGAGGAGTTGGAATGAACCAGACTACCGGTGAAGCAGTGGTAACTACTTATGACCTGAATACCCGTCGCGGAACATTTGTACGCATTCAGCCTACAGGTAGAGCTGAGTTCGAACGTACGATTGACGGTAATTTTGATAATGTACAAATTACTAATAGTGGTGATGTATTGTTGCTTTCTTCTGAAGAAGGCCGGGTTTGCATGTACTCCACAACCGGTGAAAAAGCATTCGACCGCTATATCTCGGATAACAAGCCGACTATTTATCGCCAGACGTTGAGCGCCGCTTCCGGTGAACTGCTTTTCCTGGGTAATGGAAGTCGTCTTGTCAAACTCGGACATGGTCTTTATGTTTCGGACGTGAAGATTACCAAGCCGGTGAACGGAACAGCTACTGCTGTATTTACTGTAACTCTGACGGGATATGCTACTACGAAAGAAGGGGCTCCTATTCCTGTCAATGTCGGATATGCTACTCGTGAAGTAACTGCTACTACTACCGATAACTTCACTCCGGTACAAGGAAAGCTTTCTTTCACTCCGTCGCGTGGTACGGCAGACCGCTATCTGGTAAAGCAGGGTATTGAAATTCCTGTGAAAGCTAATGATTTGATTGAAGGTGTGAAATCCTTCGATTTGGTACTTTCTGATGTTCAGCAGAGCTATCTGGTGAAACCCACCGGAAAAGCTGTTATCGAAGACCAGCAAGCTGTTGTGAAACTGGTACGTACAGATCATGGTATAGAAGGTGTAAAAGATATTGTATATGAACTGGGCTTGTTTAAAACGGACGGTACGCCTTTGACCAATTCAACCGGTGCTAATATTGTAGTAGACGGTCTCTATGGCGAAGGCACTGCCGATGCGCTTGACTTTGATATGGGGCTGACACCGCGTGCAACCTTCACCGACGGTTCCCGCAGAGCTTCTTTCAACATCAAGACATTGGAAGATACCCGTTATGAACTCCCCAAGACTGTTGTTGCGTACTTCAACAAAGTGCACAGCGTGAGTGGCTCCAACGTTGCCTTCGACGGCGAGTTGTTGAGTTGCAGTGGTATCGTTGTCGATCAACCGGCACGATTGGCTATCACTTCACTGGGTGACCACAGACTGAATAACAACGTGGTATCCGGCTTCTTTACGGTTTCATTGTTGCGTGCTTCAGACGGAGCCTTGCTGACCAATGCCACCGGAAGTGATGTAATTGTAAACTGCGCGACATTGCCTGACGCTACGGCAAAAGAAGGAAAAGACTTTGTCTTTACCAATCTGCACGACCTCCGCATCAGTGGAGACGGCAACCATAGCTCGGCAAATGTAAATGGTGTGGTGCTGTATAGCACGGATAATCTGGAAAAACAGGTGAAACTGAAAGTTAAGTCTGTAACCCAGCCTACGGGTGCACAACCCATCAGCGTGTCCGATACGGAAAGTACGGCTGAGTTTACAATCCGGAAATAATAATAATTTTTTGGGATGAAAAAAGAAAACCTATGACTGGAAAAAAAAATTAAATATATTATTAATGTGTTTATTGCTGGTCGGAACATCTGCCTGCACGAATGACGACAAAGACATTCCTGTAACGCCGAATTCTACCGAACCTTCCCTGACCTTTACCATGACAAGGGCCTCCGGAAGTATAATCAATAATGCGCAAGTTTATCTTTTTGACGGAGATGGGCCTAGTACCGGACAGTTCAAAATGAAAGTACCGGATGTGACGCGAGGCACCGATCGTCTTAGTATGTCGGTAGAAGCGGGAACGTGGAATATTGCCCTCATTAGTGCCGACACCGATATAGACGGAGATGTAATTAGCCCTGTCCGTGGTACTGCACCTTCATCCCTGAAATTATGGGAGACTCAATCGTTAGGTGGCACTTTGCCTTCTATGCCCGAACTGCGTACGGCATTCATTGCCGGACAGCAGGTGCTTGCAGGACAGACTAATACAACTTCCGATGCTGCGCTTTTATCGCGCAATGTAGCATTGGTTAAAGTAGTAATCGATGATGCTAGCGGACTGGATATGTCCGCCAGCGCATCTCATAAGTTTGAATTGAAGGATGTACCTACCACCCTTAACTGGGCTGGTGGGCTATATTCAGACAAATATACTCCGGATAAGAGTTCGGTTCCTATGACTGGTAACTTTACTATAAAGAATAGTGCGGTGCTGCCGGGCTATCAATGTAGTGATACGCTTCGGTTTATCATTCCTGCTCATAAAGGTACTGATTATCTGAACACGAATCCTATTGATACTACTGAGCACCATCTTAAGTTGAGTGTAGACTTGGCTTGCCTGAATGGAGAACACTTTGAAAGAACGGATGTTGAAATTCCGCGTGTACCTCGTGCAAACGGTATATTACTTGTAAAGCTCCATATCAAGGGTAAAGTGGAAGTTTCTGCCGATGTTTTGCCTTGGGAGGATGTGGAGGTTAATGCCGATATGTCACAGACCATGCTTTATACGGATAAGGCTTCGGTAGGACTCGCTGCGAAGGATACGCTTCATGTAAATACGAATGCGGATGACTTTACAATTGCTAAAGAGCCGGGTGTAGACTGGCTTACGGTGAAGAGATTACCTGGTAATGCAATAGAAATAACTGCTAATACAAGTACTTATACGGATAATAGTCCGAGGACTTCCTATATTACTATTACTGCGAATAATGTAACGAAGAGAATTCCGGTTACGCAAAGACCGGATAGAGGAATGATTCATGTGGACGTGAAAGAATTGTTTATGAGTCCTCCTCGTCCTACAAAATCGTTGAATGTAACGAGTATTGGAGGAGATTGGGAGATAATAGGTTCAACCGCAAAAGCAACAGTTACTACTAGTCAGAGTAATGAAGGCACTTCACCGGTATCTTTTACAAGAACTACGACTTTGAATGATGAGATATATCCTCGTATATATGGTGATACTTTGGTTGTATTTAAGAATGTGAAAACTCTGGATACAGATACGGTGCGGTTGAGTAATCTGTTTATTGGTGTAGAAGATGATTTGATTGAAGTGGCTCAGCCAACAGAATATGATGATACAATATCAATTGTAGATAATGTAGTTGTCTTTGGTGGAAACTATCGGGGACTTGTTGTCGATCAAAAGCCTGATTGGATTTATTCGGCACCAGATACGTATTATGACTCAAATACGGGTAAATTCATTTTCAAATGTGACAGAGAAGAAAATGGCGAAGAGCGTTATGGTGAATTGATTTTGCATCATACAGATGATTCTGGTTATACTGTTAAAGTTAGAATTTTGCAAGACATTCTGGTACTTATTCTTGAATTTGATTACTATACGGTGAAATTTACATGGAAAGACGATGATGTTGATATACAGTGTGGCTTCACGGGAAATACAGGTAGTTATAATGTTAATGGAGTGATATATAATCTTACAGTGCCTTTTGATAAGAAATTTGTGGGCTATGGAAGAGGAAATGATGGCGGTGTAAAATATAATAATCAAGAATTGATAAAATGGGGTGGTGATGCAAGGGGAGGACAAGGAGAAACTTTCTACTTTAATGCGCCTATAATTAATGCTCCTAAATATCCTGGGCAATATGGGGTAACTCCTTCAACACCTAATCTTCTCCCAAGGAAATTGAAGTTGTCTATCAGTGCAACGTGGTATAGTGACGGTAAATATACTAATGCGGATAGAAGAGGAGATCCAATTACTTGTACTGTTGCTGCTTATAATGGTGGAACATGTGTACAAAATGGGACTAATTTTGATTTTAATGGTGAACGTGTCTATGGTGATAGTAGAACTTATAATGTTAAGACTGGCTATAATTATTCACCACAATATTTTGAGTTTTGTCAAATTGAGTATGATCGCAAAAAGCATACGGCAAAAGTAACTTGGGCTGATCCTGCTACTCGCTCTGTAACCTCTCAAATATCTACTATACGATTAGAATTGGGTGCTAAAGGAGAGAAGGTCAATAAAGATAATTAAATAAAGGTAGTATGAAGATACATTATGTAATATACGTATTGGTCGCTTTCTTACTCGCCTCGTGCTCCAGCACGAGCGAGGAAGAAGGGCAAACACCAGTATATGGAAAGATTGACGTTGCCATTTCGGTCACCGTACCGAAACCGGAAACGGTAGCTACCCGTGCCGGTAGTTACACCGACACCGACATTAAAAATGTGGATGTATTGGTGTTCGATGAGAACGACAAATTTATGAAACGTGTAAAGGTGGAGGCTAGTGAACTGGCCGCTACCGCTATCGGGGTTACCTTTAAGGTAGGATTGGATGCTACAGCAAAGAAGCGTACCGTTCATCTGGTTACTAATGGCCGTACTGCCGATGGTGTTACTGACCGTTTGAACTTTGATGATTTAAACACGAGTATGACTGAAACAGCAGCCATTTCTGCCCTGCAAACAGAATCACTCGAACATGTCAGTGGTGGCGAAAGCACTTTGATGGACAATGTGATGCCTTTGGTGATGTGGGACGTTTTGAGTTGAGTAGCGGAATTAGCGCCGTGACACAAGTTGGTGGTGTAAAACTATTGCGGGCTACGGCTTGCGTACAAGTGAAGTCAGCCGCCGCTACTGCTGCCAACGGACTGAATGATTTTGAAATCGAGGGAATTACCGTTTCGGGAGGTGCCGATCATGGTTATCTCGCTCCTGTTTATTGTACCGGAGCAGTAAATACGCCAACTACTACCCATCCGTCAGGTGGCCCTTTCCTGGACTATCAGAAAGGATGGTCATATGGCGTCACTCCTTCTTTGTACATCTATGAACGTGATTGTTCACCCGCCGATTATATGGGTGTAGTGATTAAAGCCAAATATAAGGAGAAAAGCAGCTATTATAAAGTTGTGATAACCGATACGAATGGAAATCCTTTGGATATTATCCGCAATCACCGTTACATTATTACTGTAACTGCTGTGAATGGATATGGCCATACAACTTCTGATGCTGCGGTCGATGCAACTCCGTCGAATGCCTTGAAGGTGTTGATAGAGGATGTCAGTGCCGAATTTCCTTGCATTGTTGCCGATGGCAATTCTTATACGGCTATGACGAATAATGTATTTACATTGTATGGAAAGAGTGCCGGTGCTGTCGAACTTTGCACGGTATATTCCAGCCGTGGCATTCAGCCGGAGATTGATATACCGGGCGGTGTCAATTGGCTTGGCGGCATTGCAAGTGTTACGCCTATTGGAAGTAATAAATACAAAATAATGGTTTCTTTCTCGTCAGGAGTTGATGTTCCAGGTAGCGTTCTTTCTACAACTGTCGGTATAAAATGCGATAACATTTCCCAGGAACTTCTTGTTCGTTGGACTCCGGTAGTACTGTCGGCGAGTAGCGATGGAAATTCATATGTGATCGATCTGATAGAACCTACCGACCGCAACTGGGTGGTGCAAATACCTAGTCCGGCTCCTGCCTGGCTTGCTTTGCATTCCACAGACAACTCGGCCGGTAGTTTCCCCGGAGGAAACGGTATGGTGACGGAACTTTATAGTAAGTACAGTGCTCATGCCTATTTGCATGTAAGTACCGGAACTTCCGGACTCGGAGTAGTACTGAAGTCGTCAACCTCTTCCGCCGGAGAGACCATAGCAAACAGAATTGTTATTAGTCAATAGAAAAAATATGATGATATGAGCCTAGAAGAGATATTGCAAAAAGAAGAAAAGAATGCAGATTGCATCTTTCTATACCAGGAAGAAGGGGCGTGGTATGCCTATGAACAGTCAGCTTTTTATTGTTATTCTCTTTTCGGAGTGCTTGATATCGACTGGCTGGCAGAGCCTGGCGAAAATGCCGAGTGACAAACGATACGGGTACGTGTATCCGAACCGAATAAGTTCTTGCATACGTCGCTGCTGCAGCTATTGCATAAGCGGAAAACCGAATATGTCATTCTGTGCAAGATTTCGTGTGGAGGATTTCATTACTGGCGCGACCAGTTGCAAATGAAATTCCACATCTTGCATAAGAAAGAAGGCGCATATAACGGTCCGGCTTAAGAAAACAGAAGGTGTGTTTTTTATCTACTCTTCTGCTGCCTGTGAAGGCAATTTTCCACGAGCATATATTTATGCTGTTTGGACGATACTCATCAATTAGCCTGTGAAGGTCGAGGTGTAGTATTATTTGTTTTGTTTGTATGTACATCCTTACGTTTTTTAGCGAAAACACGTAAGGATGTTTTTTTATGGACTTACTTACGGCTTTTGTATTTCTTGTATTCCTCAACCACGTGCTTCCGGCTTTGGAGAATTTGCCAGCGATATACCCAGCATGTCGTCAGGAAGTAGATACCCGTTTGTATCCATAGGGCGCGGTATTCGAAAGCGACTTCGTTGAGCGTAGCTCCCATGCTATTGATACACACATATCCGTTGATGCCGAACGTGGAGGGGAAGAGATAAGAGAAATACTTCCAGAATGCAGGCATAGCAGCACCGGGCCACGATATGCCGGAGAGGAACAGCAGGGGGACGGAAGTGAAAACAAACAGAAGCATACACGTTTCCCGGTTGCGGATGGCAATGGAGGCTGTCATCGCAAAGAATATGCAAGCTGCCAGATAGGGCAGGGTAAACAGCGACAGCACACCGGGAATGGCTATCTGGTTAAGGCTGAAAAGACGGGGCACTACACACAATACATATACAGCCACCAACGAATAAACCATGAAATAGCTCAATCCTTTTCCCATCACAATGCGCAACGTACCGTTGTAGTGGCGGTTGATAGGCACCAGATCCCTGAAACGATTGTGCTCGCGTGCCGTTCCGGCAGAAAGGCCGATGCCAAGCAGCAAGGTCTGCTGAATAATCAAGACCAGTACGGCAGGTATCAGAAAGGCGGCAAATCCGTTTGTCGGATTGAAGAGGGCGACATCCTCATATTCTATAGGATAAGCGGTAATCTCGTCCTGGCGGGCAGTGGTGTTGCCGGCACGTTCCATCTTGATGTCTGCGTTCATGTCCAGAGATACGCTCGTATTCGTGTTTAGCAACGATTTATAATAGAGCAATCCACTCATGTCGCAGAAAAGGCTGACCTGGGTCTGTTTGCCCTGCACGATGTCGTCACTGAAGCTGGAAGGCATATAAATAATACCATATGCTTTCCGGTCTTTCAGCATTTGTTTGGCCTCTTTCATGTCGGCACAATAGGACATGATGCTTACCTCCGGACTGGCATCCACTTTCCGCAGATATTCCCGGCTCAATGCGCTGTGCGAGTTGTCCACCACTACGGCGGGCACTTCACGAATGGTTTCGTTGGTGTAGATGAAGGCATATATCAATGGATAAACGATCGGTACAAGCACGAAGAAGATAAGCACGCCCTGGTCGCGGAAGGTCGTGCGAAACTCCTGCTTCCATATGTATAGCAAGTCGTATATGCCTTGTATGACTTTCTGCCTGAACGTCAGTTGTCTCATTACGGTACATATTTATAGTATATCAATGCTTCTTTCAGCCTGTGGGCCACAAGGAACGGAAGCATCATGAAAATGAGCAATGCCACATAGTTCATCCATGAGTAAATCATCGGGTAACCGTTGAGCGCCTGGTCTACGTAGATAAGGAAGTAGTGGCGCAGCGGGAATAAATTGGCTAAGGCCTGCAACACGGGGTGCATCGCCATAGCCGGAAATGATAATCCGCACATGGAGAAAGAGAGCACTCCCCATAGGGAAGCGAAGCTAAGCCCCAAGCGTAAGGTTGGCAACGTGCCAATCATCAGTATACCAATGCCCTGCGAGGCGAGTACCAGGCAGAGGGTGGCAAGCAGCATCGGCAGGATACCGCTGTTACAGGGGAAGTGCAAATAGCCGTATAGGTATACATTATATAATATACCCATCAGGAAGAAGATGACCGTATGCGGCAGCAACTTCCCGGCAAGGGAAATCCAGATGGAATTATTTCCCATGCGCAGCCACTCGCAGGCGGTGCGGTGCTTTATCTCTACACCGATGGAGTAGACGGTAATCATGAAGATAAGCAACATCAGTACGCCGGGCGCAAAGGTGTTGCACAAGTACACGGAGTAGTTCAGCCACGGGTTGTTCAGCGGATGGGTGTCGATGACAATCGGCTGGAGAAAGGCCATTGCCTGATCTTCGGTGGCACCTTTAGCATACAGCGAAGTGCGGGCGGCGGCTCCGGATGCAAGTTCGCTCATCATCTTCATGTCCTTGTATAGCAGGGAGCCGGCAATGAGCAATGAATTGTTGGTATAAAAAGATACCTTGGGTTGTCGTTGGGCTTGCGCTTTGGCAGTGGTTTCTTTGGGGATATAGTAGAAACCGTAGATTTCTCCCCGCTGCATGGCGGTGCGCGCTTCGTTCACGGTGGGGTAGTGGGCTACCACTGCCGTTTGTTCAAACGCATCCAGGTTGCGGATTAGTTGGCGGGAAGTAGAAGTCTGGTCCTGGTCTACCACGCCTACGGGCATGTCGGTAGGCAACCCGGAATCCATCAGCGTGGTGAAGAATATATAGCAGAACAGTGGTGCTATCACCATGCAGAACAGATATAGCGGGCGGGATACGAGGCGACGGCATTCGCGCTTCATCACGTTCCATAAAGCTATATATTTTCTATCTCTTTCCATCTATTTCTTCAGTATCACCGACATTCCCGGTCTCAGTCCTTCCACCTTTTCTTGTGGAGACGCCTTCACCTCGAATGTCTTTAAATCGAATTGTCCGGTTGTCTTTGTCGCCTTCCATGCGGCATACGTACCCAGGTCTTTCATATAGTATACTTTCAGGCGGATATTCTTGTCGAGCGCGGGAATGAATGTTTCGAACTCCGTCCCCATGCCCAAACCTTGCAACAAGTCTTCGCGCACATTGAACGTCACCCACATATCTTCCAGAATGGATATATTCATGATTGGTGCGCCCGTACCTACCAGCTCACCTACTTTAGGGAATATTTCGGAAACTTCTCCGGCTGTTTGTGCTATCAGGTAGGTCTCTTTGATATAAGACTCCACTTCGGCTACGGCACCTTTGGCACGTTCCACCAACGCAGCGGCAGCGGCTTTATCTTCGCGTTCGGCACCGTTCTTTGCCATGTCGTATTGCGCTTTGGCGGCTTTCTCGGTAGCTATGGCCGCATCGCGTTGGGCGGTTGTTTCGTCCAGTTTCTGGGCGGACATCACTCCCTGGTCGTGCAGGTTCTTTACACGCTTGTACGATTTCTCGGCAATGGCGACTCCGGCTTGTGCTTTCTGCCACATTTCATAGGCGGCTTGTATCTGTTCCTCGCGGGCACCCTTCAATGCTTTGTCATTTTGGGCTTGTGCGGCAGCCTCGGCGGCGCGTGCCTGTTCCAGTTTGGCTTGTACGTCAGGAGCTTCCAGGATAGCCAGTGTGTCTCCTGCTTGTACGCTCTGTCCCTCTTTCACTCTAAACTCCAAAATACGTCCGGGAACTTTGCTCGATACACGATACTCCGTTACTTCGGCTTGTCCCTGTACGATTTCCGGTCCTTTACGCAACATAAAGAAACCTACAAGAGCAACTATGGCAATCACACCTGTCAGCGTGAGAAATGCCAATAGCATGTTACTGTTTTGTGATTTTGTATCCATATGAATGATTTATGATTTCAGATTTATGAATTTTCGACTCTCAATTTTCAACTTTCAACTTTCCCGTTGCTTTCTTCAGGTAGATTTCCGTCAACTTCACATCAATTTGTGCATCTATTTTTTCCGACTGGGCGGAAAGCCAGGCGGTATGCGCTTCGAGAACGTTGCTTGCCGGGATTACTCCTTCTTCAAATCCGAGATTGGCGTAGCGCAGGTTTTCATCCGCTTTTTCAAGGTTCTTCTCTGCCATAATCAGCTTCTTGGCGGCTTCGTTCACTTTGAAAGCCGACTGGCTGACCTGCAGCTCTATCTTTTCTTTGGCATCGCCCAGTTGGTATTGGGCAATGCGTGCCTCGGATTTGGCAGCTTTCACCTTGTAGAGACCTTCTCCCCAATGCCAGATAGGTACGGATACTACGACACCTACATTCCACATCCCTTTGAACTTATTTTCAAAACTGTTGAATACGGAAGGATTGGTAGCCATATAGCTGCCCATCAGGGCGACAGAGGGTAGGTATTCGGAACGGGTAACATTCACTTTCTGCTTGTAGATTTGAGTGGCAAGTTCCAGACTGCATACTTCCGGGCGGGTGGCATATACGCCATCGATGTCGATGCTGCTGTTGTCTACCGGTGTAGGGGCGAGGTCCTCTTCCTTCTCATCCTCCAGAGTGATAGGGGTGCTGAGGTCGAGCCCGCAAAGTTGACACAACAACATTTTGGAAAGGCTTAGTCCGTCGTTTACCTTTGTCAGGGTCATTTCGGCCTCGTTCACTTTCACTCTCACCGAGAGCCCGTCGGCTTTGGTCGCTACGCCTTCTGTAATCATCTTGTTTATATCGCTATCCAATTTCTGCAACAGTTCGAGATACCCTTCCGCCAGCTTCTTTTTGTTGGCGAGGGATACCACCTGCCAGTATGTCTGATCTGTGCTCAGAATAACTTCCTGCATTCCGGTATTATGTTGTTGGCGCGCCAGTTCTTCCGCATATTTGGTGATTTTGTTGTAGGCGCGTATCTTGCCGCCCATATACAGAGGTTGGGTCAGCGTCAGGGCACCTGCATACATGTTGCGAGTGTCGGTACGGAAAGCGTCTACCAGTGACTGCCCCATCCCGTTCAGAGGGGTGGCGATGTCGATATTGCCCAGCGACTGTATGATTGCCATGAATTGCGGGTTGCTGGCCAAGCCCGGATTTTGCGCCAGCATCCCCTGGATGCCGTTTTGCAACGCACCGCTTACCTGTGTTCCCACAGAACCGAGAGCACCTTTCTGCGCATCGCTCAATAAAGAGAACTCTTTTTGGCTGCGCATGTATCCGCCGGTTGCGGAAATGTCGGGAAGATAGTTGGTAAATGCTGCCTTTTTCTGATAATGGGCGGCATTGATTTTTTCCAGGCTGATCAGCAGTTCTTTGTTGTTGGCTATTGCCAATGCACGGCAACTATCCAAGCTCAAAACCTCTTGTGCCGCCATGGGGAGCGTCAGACAGGCTAACCCGATGAAACAGAAGAACTTCTTCATTGTGTCTATACATTTATAATAGTGATGAAACGTTACTTCGTAAAACAACAATAATTGCATAAGCAACGATGCAAATGTATAGGGTTTCAATGAACTGACAAAATAATTTAACCAGTTTTAAATATCCGGCTTTTAAGACCTGCTTATTGTTGTGGTATAAATATTGACAAATGGAGATGCTTGCCTGTTATCAAACCGAATGTCGCCTACTATCGGGGCGAAGGTAGGCGACATTCAATCCGCGCTTAATCCTTTATTTTAGCGAGAACGATTGCGAGCCAATCAGTGTTCCGCCAGAGAAAATATCTACACGGTAGGCGCCTGCATAGAGATACTCTTCTACATCCCAGTAAACGGTCACGTTCTGTTCTTCACCGTTATATTCGATATACTTTTTGATGGAATATACCAAATCCCGGTTTTCGTAGGGGAAGGTATTGGAAGGGTCTTTAGTCAGCACATCATTATCGGGCTTGGTGATACGTACATAGAGAGTGCGTTCACCCGTTTCCGCGGTGATATTCTTGACGATGGTAAAGTTGATTTTGAGTTTTACGACATCCTTCACCTTTTTGGCCTCTTTGCCACGCTTGTTGGTTGCCTGCACCGTGATGGCCGCTGCATCCAGTTG
Organism: Bacteroides sp.; assembly: GCA_021203515.1. Taxonomy (GTDB): domain Bacteria; phylum Bacteroidota; class Bacteroidia; order Bacteroidales; family Bacteroidaceae; genus Bacteroides. Next base: position 106,090 of record JAJQAY010000039.1, read on the forward strand.
GGCGGCGAGGGATACCTTCTTATTCAACGTATTTTTCTCTTCGGAAAGGCTGCTGATTTGGCGGGAAGCATTATTGTACTTTCTCGTTACGTCGGCAATGACTTCCTTTTGGTGAGCAGTCAGTTTGTTCAGGGAGTCTATTTGGTTGATGTAGCCTACCATTACTTTACGCAGGGTAGACAATTCTTTTTTCAACCGGCGTATTTCTGTTGCGTTGCTGCTCTTTACGGTGCGTAGCTCTTCCAGCAAGCGTTGTGTCTTCAGTTGCTCTTGCTCCAGTAGTACGGACAAGGAGTCGTTGGAAACAGAAACTTTCAGTTCGTCGTACTGCTTGACAAAGTCAGTATACTGATTTTCAAGATCTTCTTTATCCAGCTGGAATTCCTGTACCAACTCTTTGTTGGTTTTCTTCTCGGAAATCAATAGAACCGTTACACCTATTAACAATAGAAGCAAAAGGCTTCCAATAATAATCTGAGTCGTATATTTCTTATTATCCATTATTCCTGATTATCAATTTTTAATTCTTAATTTTTAATTTATTAAGTCTATTCCGCTGCAAAAATAATCATTAATCGCCAATCACTAATCACCCGTCACCTACAAAATGTGCATTTAACTAAAATTATTACGGAAAAATTTCCTTAATTAGAAATGTCGTTGTACTTTTGTGGCAACTTTAAAGAACACTTATAAACAAAAAAACTTTTAAAATTATGTCAAAAGTAACCGTAGTAGGTGCAGGTAACGTAGGCGCTACATGCGCAAATGTGTTGGCCTTTAATGAAGTGGCTGACGAAGTGGTAATGCTGGACGTTAAAGAAGGCGTTTCAGAGGGTAAAGCAATGGATATGATGCAGACTGCTCAACTGTTGGGTTTCGACTCCACGCTTGTAGGTTGTACCAATGACTATGAAAAGACTGCAAACTCTGATGTAGTTGTAATCACTTCCGGTATTCCCCGTAAGCCGGGTATGACTCGTGAAGAGTTGATTGGTGTGAATGCAGGTATCGTTAAGTCGGTTGCTGAAAATATTCTGAAATTCTCTCCGAATGCTATCTTGGTAGTTGTTTCCAATCCGATGGATACGATGACTTACCTTGCATTGAAGTCTCTGGGCTTGCCGAAGAACCGCGTTATCGGTATGGGTGGTGCTTTGGATAGCTCTCGTTTCAAATATTTCTTGTCTCAGGCTTTGGGCTGCAACGCTAACGAAGTAGAAGGTATGGTTATCGGCGGTCACGGTGATACTACCATGATTCCTTTGGCTCGTCTGGCTACTTACAAGGGTCAGCCGGTTAGCAACTTGTTGAGTGCTGAAAAATTGCAGGAAGTAGTTGCTTCTACTATGGTAGGCGGTGCTACGCTGACTAAGTTGCTCGGTACTTCTGCATGGTATGCTCCGGGTGCTGCTGCATCTTATGTAGTAGAATCTATTATCCACAATCAGAAGAAGATGATCCCTTGTTCAGTATTGCTGGAAGGCGAATATGGCGAGTCAGACCTTTGCATCGGTGTTCCCGTAATCCTCGGCAAGAACGGTATCGAGAAAATCGTTACCCTGGAACTGTCTGCTGATGAAAAAGAAAAATTGGCAGCAAGCGCTAAGGCTGTTCACGGAACGAATGCAGCTCTGAAAGAAGTAGGTGCCCTCTAATTTGAGGAATGCTTGAAAAAATAAGTAAACCTCACGGTCTTTTTCCTAAAAAAAAGGTCGTGAGGTTTTTTCATTTCACCACAGATTACACAGATTAACACAGATTAAAGAGAAAAAATGAAGGAAATGCAGATGAACATAAATTCATGCAGATTTATATGGTAGAGATTTCTTTGCGAAAATCTGTGTTCATCTGCGTTTTAATAAAAATAATCTGTGTTAATCCGTGTAATCTGCGGGAACTTAAAAATAATAATATTATGAAGAAACTATTACTAGGTGTAGCCGCCCTCTATCTGGCAGGCTTTGCTTCAGCACAAGACTCTCCGCTTTGGATGCGTCATTGTGCCATTTCTCCTGATGGAAGTGCCATCGCTTTTACTTATAAAGGAGATATTTATACAGTACCCGTCAGTGGCGGACGCGCCATGCAAATCACTACCAACCCTGCTTATGGCACCACCTCGGTGTGGAGTCCAGACAGCAAGCAAATTGCTTTTGCTTCCGACCGCATGGGCAGTATGGACGTTTATCTGGTTTCCCGGGAAGGTGGCGAACCGCGTCGCCTGACGACCCATTCGGGCAGCGAAACACCCGTAGCTTTCAGTGATGCCGGACACATCTTGTTCTCTGCCGACATAATGCCTTCTGCCGAAACGGTTATCTTTCCCTCTAACGGACAGTTTCGCCAGGTGTATCAGGTATCTGTAGAAGGCGGACGCCCCATGCTGTTCTCATCCATGTCGATGGAGTGTATTTCTATCAACAAGGAGGGCGCGATGCTTTATCAGGATAAGAAAGGTTATGAAGACTACTGGCGCAAACATCATGTTTCGCCCATTGCCCGCGACATCTGGATGTACACTCCGGGCAAGACTCCGGCCTATCAGCAACAGACCACCTTTGGCGGTGAAGACCGCGAACCGGTATGGGCTCCCGACGGAAAGTCTTTCTATTATCTGAGCGAGGAGAACGGAACCTTTAATGTTTTCCAACGTACTCCGGGTACATCTACAGCTACTCAGATTACCCACCACACCAAACAACCGGTGCGCTTCCTCAGTATGGCTGCCGACGGCAAACTTTGCTATGGCTTCGATGGTGAGATTTATACCCTGACACCCGGCGGGCAACCGCAAAAGGTGGCTGTCAGCATTCTTTCCGATAAGAATGATAAAGACCTTATCCGCCAGATTAAGGGCAGCGGGGCTACGGAACTGGCTTTGTCACCCGACGGCAAAGAGGTTGCTTTCATTCTGCGCGGGGACGTGTATGTTACTTCGGTCGAGTATAAGACAACGAAGCAAATCACGAATACTCCTTGCCAGGAACGCGATGTAGATTTTGCTCCCGATGGACGTACTTTGGTGTATTCTTCCGAGCGCAACGGACTTTGGCAGCTTTATACTTCCACCATTATCCGTAAAGAGGAAAAAAAGTTTGCCTATGCCACGGAGTTGAAGGAAGAGCGTCTGACTAATTCGGACGTAGCCTCTTTCCAACCGCAATATAGTCCTGACGGCAAGGAAATAGCATTCCTCGAAAACCGTACTGCTATCCGTGTCATCAATCTGAAGACAAAAGCTGTGTGCACGGTGATGGATGCCAAATATCAGTATTCCTACTCCGATGGCGACCAATGGCTCCAGTGGAGCCCTGACAGCAGATGGATACTATCCGACTTTATCGGCATCGGTGGTTGGAACAACAAAGATGTTGTCCTGCTGAATGCCGACGGAAAAGGCGAAATGGTGAACCTCACCGAAAGCGGCTATTCCGATGGCAATGCCAGATGGGCGTTGGGCGGTAAGGCGATGATTTGGAACAGTGACCGTGCCGGCTATCGCAGCCACGGTAGCTGGGGTGCCGAAGACGATACTTACATCATGTTCTTCGATGCCGAAGCTTACGACCGCTTCCTGATGAGCAAAGAGGATTTAGCTCTGCTGGAAGAGGCGGAGAAAGCCGAAAAAGCAGAGAAGGAAAAGGCGGAAAAGAAGAAAGACGACAAGAAGGACGTCAAGAAAAAAGATGCCAAGAAAGACGATAAGAAAGAGAATGCCGAAAAAGACAAAAAGGTGGAACCGCTGAAGTTCGACCTGGCAACTGTTTCGACCGTATTGTCCGTCTGACCGTGAACTCTTCCCACATGGCGGATGCCGTGCTTACTCCGAAAGGGGATGCTCTCTATTATCTGGCCGCTTTTGAAGGCGGTTATGACTTATGGAAGCATGACCTGAAGGAAAATACAACAAAAATCATCTTGAAAGGCGTTGGCGGCGGTATGTTGCAACCCGATAAGGATGGAAAGAATATCTTCCTTTGTAGTGGCGGAGGAATGAAGAAAATAGAGGTAGAAGGCGGCAAAACAACTCCGATTGAATTCGAGGCTTTCTTCGATTATCGTCCTTATGGCGAACGTGCTTATATCTTCGATCACGTATGGCAGCAAGTCGATGATAAATTCTATGTGCCTGATTTGCAGGGCACTGACTGGACCGGTTACAAAACTACCTACAAACGTTTCTTGCCGTATATCAACAACAACTATGACTTCACCGAAATGTTGAGCGAAATGCTGGGTGAGCTGAACGGTTCTCATACCGGTGCCCGCTATTATGCTTCCGGTGCTGCGTTGTCTACGGCTGCTCTGGGTGTATTCTATGATGATACTTATACTGGCGACGGACTGAAAATCAAGGAAATCATCGCCCAAAGTCCGTTGACTAAGAAGAAGACCGATGTAAAAGCGGGCTGCATCATCGAAAAGATAGACGGTACGGTCATCAAAGCGGGTGCAGACTATTTCCCGTTGCTTGCGGGCAAGACAAACCGTAAGGTAGTCCTTTCCGTTTATAATCCTGATACGAAAAAGCGTTTTGAAGAAACGATAAAGCCCATATCTTATGGAGCGCAAAGCGAACTTCTTTATAAGCGTTGGGTGGAGAACTGCCGCAAGAAAGTGGAAGAACTCTCCGGTGGCCGCCTCGGCTATGTTCATATCAAGGGAATGGATAGCCAGAGCTTCCGCAAGATGTATTCCGAGTTGTTGGGTCGTTACCGCAATAAGGAAGCGGTAGTTGTAGACGTTCGTCATAATGGTGGCGGATGGTTGCACGACGACGTGGTGACACTGCTCAGCGGCAAAGAATACGAACGTTTTGTTCCGCGCGGACAATATATCGGCAGCGATCCTTTCAATAAGTGGTTGAAACCGTCTTGTATGTTGGTTTGCGAAGATAACTACAGTAATGCTCACGGCACTCCTTACGTGTATAAGACGTTGGGTGTAGGCAAGTTGGTAGGTGCTCCCGTTGCCGGAACTATGACCGCTGTTTGGTGGGAACGTCAGATCGACCCGAGCATCGTATTCGGTATTCCGCAAGTAGGTTGTATGGATATGCAAGGCAATTATCTGGAAAACCATACATTGCAGCCCGATATTCTGGTTTACAATGCACCGGAAGATGCGCTGAAAGGCGGAGATACGCAACTTAAAGCTGCGGTGGAACATCTGTTGAAGCAGTTGCCGCAGAAGAAATAAAAGCTTAAGCGGCAAGGCAAATAAATAAGAATACCCTATCAAACAGCAGAAAAAATTGTTTGATAGGGTATTCCTAATTGATGGCTAAAGCTAAAGTTGCTGTAATAATTCTATTTCATTATACTTTTCATATCGTTTTAATAATGATATAAATTTCTCATCATTCTTGAATTTACCGTAGATTTCAGGAACTTGTTTTATAGTATATTCTAAATCCAGTCCTTTGTCAAGGGCAATATCGATATTTAGATAAAACTGTGGAATATCATTTTGCTCGGCTTTAATCTCTGCTAAGGTAGAATAATACATACTTTCCTCTTTATCCAATTCTAAAGCTTGATAAATATTTTTTAAGGCTTCATCATAATTTCCTCTCATGCGCTCGTATACAGCAATTAAGTTGTAAATATCTCCCATGTTATAACTGCTGTTTTTCAATAGTTCGATAGTGTTGGCTATTTCTTCTGAAGAAGTATTCTTTTTCATTATGAGCGTTTGGCAATATATAAAAAGGTAGTTCGGTGAAACTGTTCTAAAAGGATAGATAACATCATAAGCTTCATTGTATCTTCCCATTACACATAAAATCTCTGACTTTTTGAGAAAATAAGAAGTTCTATGATATTTCACCGAATCAATAGCTTTTTCTATCTGTATAAGGGCTTCACTTGTTTTCCCGATAATTAACAGATTGGTAGCATATAAATATTGCACTTCACTATCGTTCGGATATTTTTTCTCAGCTTCTTCAAGCAATTCAAAAACCATAGTTTTTCCGGTGGCTTGTCTTATTCTGCATAGTAATCGCCCTCTTGCTTTTTCTTCATTGAACTTTTGAATTTCTTTTTGAGTTAAGTCCTTGGCTGTTATGCGTTCAAACAACTCCATATATTCATTGGCTGTCGTATCCGGCGTACTTCTTATTTCCTTCTCGTATCCCAATTTGAAACATTCATTATATTCCATTTCTCTATTGGAATGAATGACTACGGGAACTGCGTTCAACGGTTCTCCTGAAGGATAAGATAAATCCGAAAATTGGAATTGAAATCTTCTCCGTATATTTTCCTCTAATAATTTTTCTTCCGGGGTAGTGGGAGAAGGTATTCTTGTCAGAGAAAGAATAATATCTTTCTTCTGCTCCAACAACGCATTCTCTTTATTTAGAATACTGCGTACAATCCGTTGGCAGCCCTCTATATTCTCCTTATTGTTGGCAGAAAGTATCACGACCTGGTCTGCAAGAAGTGATAAGGTAAGGTTGGATATATCCGTGATGCCGGTTCGGGTATCTATTAAAAAATAGTCGGGAGCCAGTTCTTTCTCAATCTTTTGTTTCATATCCAAAAAGAAAGGTACTCCTAGAGCTTGTTCCCCATAAAACAGCTCAAACCAGTTTATGGATGACAGTTTTCTCCAGTAGTCAGAAGAATTGGGATTGCCGGCAGGTATCAGAAACATGGGGCGAGTGGTGTTATGCATTGATTTGCCATATTCTTTTATGCTGGGAGGTATTTGGTGATTTTTATGAAATTCATATAGATAATCAACAATTCCTTTATTCAAGGATTTCCCTTTGCTAAAGTCAGCGAATTTGCAATGTAGTCCTGGAGCTTCCAAGTCAAAATCCAGCATGACAACCTTTTTCCCAAAGTCTGCAAGCCTCATGGCAATGTTCGATAAGGCTAGTGTTCTGCCTACTCCTCCTTTATACGAATAAAAAGCAATAGTCTTCATTATACTATCTCCTCTATACTTAATAATGATCTTCTTTCTTTGACTTTTCTGTTGATTTCCAATTGCTCCGGGCTGAAATAGTCATTTATTTGCTGCTTGTTGAAATCTTTCCTTAGAATAATTTGCACTTCCAAAACATCCAATAATTGCAATATCCTTTCAAAACTGGCACTTAGATAATCATTCTGTTCATATCTCTGTATCTGCTGTTCCTGGATATACATGTTTTTGGCAAGCTCCTTCTGGCTGATACCTGAAGCTATTCTGAAGCTGATAATCGCTTTGTTCATATCATCTTTTAGAGAGTCGAAAGTCAGGGAAGCTAGTTGTTCGGAAGTTAGTCTTTCATATTCATCCATTATATTTTGTAACTTCTTAGCTCCCTTTTTGAAGGTACTCAATTGTAATTTCAATTGTATATCTTCAGGCCTTTGCTTTAGTATTTGTTCCGTGTCGGCAATATCTTCTAACAAACTTTGAAGCTGTTTCAGAGTTGCAGTATACTGTTTTTTATTTCTTATTACCATAGCTTCACAATTTTAATTTTATAATTCCTTTTTTCTCGTCTCTGTCTTTTACAGTCTGAAAGTAATCTAATATCGTTAGCCCATGATTGAAAGGTGCTTTAGTAAAGGCAGGGTAGATTTCTCCACCAAAGTCTTCCTTTTGAGTTTCAGAGTCGCTGTTTAGTGAAGATTGTTCAACCGCCCTCAGCACGGCTTCCCTGTCTGTAGCTGTAGTGTCCCAACACGCATCATAATCTGATGGGGATATTTTACTACTAACGAAACTTCCATCTATATATAGTATATCGCACTGAAGAAGTTTACAGTATGCGATAAGGTTTTTCATACCAGCAAGTAGTTTCTGACGTTTTTTGCTGAATCCTAGTCTCTTTTCTATTTCCGTGAAAGAGGTTTCATAAATGCCTTCTTTAAGGAAGCCGTTTGGTTCGAATTCAGGAATCATAAATTAATGTGTTATTTGGCAAATATACAACAAATTTGTTGTGTAACAAGTGGATTGGTTATTTTTCTATGTTTTTTATAATTTCTCCCTACCTGCTCCTTCTTTGCTCTTTGTTTTCTTTCTTTGCAGGTGCTTTTTCGGAGTAGATAAAGAGCTGGTAAAGAGCAAAGCGTACCAATACCTGACTCTGAATGTTGATATTATGAATTACAATGTAGAGGCTGTTGAGAGCGATGTAATGTATTATTGTGTTTAATAAACAGAGAAGTAATATGCTTTAAATCAGTTGGGTGTGCGACGTTTGAGAGGTGTTTTTTAAACGTTCGTTTAATGTGCACAAAGATAAAGGGTATTTTTGATATGTGCAAAATGTTCAATAAAAATATTTTTATTATAGTCTAATTCTACTCGTAAGGCATTGTGTAAAAGCTATTTACTTAATAAAAATAATATCTTTTATTTCTGTATCGTTTATTCTATTTTTCTTCCCTTTTCTTTTCTAATTCTTGACGTTTTTTAAACGAACGTTTAAAAAACAGTTTTTCTGCTTTAACTCATTCGTTTATAGCTCTTTATGAGCCTATTTTTCAACATAACTATTTCACGGTTCTCTTTCTGCGATAGTGGGGAACTTTGAGGTAATATGAATGCAGATTAAACGATTGAAAATAAATGCATTGCATAATCTGACCGGGAGGTGTTTCGTTACTCCGGTGTCCCCAAAGAATATCCTGTCTAGAACTCCCAATTCACAATTCTCAATTGAATAAAGACGCCCAACTCTCTTGGTATGCAGTTCGCGTCACCTATAGTCGTGAATTGGTATTGAAGCAATATTTGGATGATGAAAACATCGAGAATTTCATCCCAATGCACTACGAATATATAATGAAGAAAGAGCGTCGTGTCCGTAAGCTTGTCCCGGCCATCCATAATCTCGTTTTTGTCCGTAGTACACGCACCCGTATGGATGAAATCAAAACTAATTCAGGTCTAAATGTTCCTATTCGTTACATTATGAACCGCGAAACCCATCAACCGGTCATCATTCCGGATGCCCAGATGCGTAGTTTTATCCTTGTGGCGGGCACTTACGATGAGGCTGTCATCTACGTAGAACCTGACGAACTAAAATTAGTGAAAGGAACTAAAGTCCGTATCACCGGTGGTATTTTCGAAGGTGCTATCGGTGAATTTGTTCGTCTCCGTCACGACCGCCGTGTCGTAGTCAATATAGAAGGTGTCATGGCAGTAGCCACCACCTTTATCCATTCTTCGCTCGTCGAACCTATCCATGCAGATTGATAATTCCCAACCGGGAATAATTCGAAATTTATACTTAGCAATTAAATAACATGAACGATTCCGTTTCATCCTTGTACACCCTTGCCCACGACCTTTTGAATTTGGGTATGGACGGTAGCCCCATCTACAGCGACCACTTCGCCCATCTGAACCGCGAAGTCTATGAACAAGCAATCAAGTTGTACAACACTCCGGGCAGCACTGTTCCGGAAGAGGAAGCCGAGCTTTGTCTCTCCATTTTGGTTGCCCTCAGTGCCACTTTTTACGATAATGGCCGCAAGCAGCAATATATCCAAGCCACCCTCGACCGTTGCTGGAATATTCTCGACCAACTTCCTGCTTCCCTGCTCAAAGTCCGCCTGCTGACTTGCTGCTATGGTGAAGTTTATGAAGACAATCTTACGGCAGAAGCCCATGCCATCATCGACACTTGGGACAAATCTTCCTTAACCCCGGAGCAAGCAGAAATCATTGAGGAACTGAAGAATATGGAAGATAATCAATACCCATTCGAGGTATTGGAGGAATAATAACCTAAACTATTTATCGTATGGAACCAATTGAAAAAGATAATCATTTTATTTCCGATGGAATGAATGCGTTTGAGCGCAATA
>JAJQAY010000010.1 GCA_021203515.1 Bacteroides sp.
TGGGTGCCCAAAGGGCGGGGGTGGTAGGTGGGAACTAAATTCTTTAAAAATAGGTAGATTGTTTTTTACCTACCACCTCCCCCCTTCGGGGTACTCCTCCTCCCAGGAGGAGGAGAATTAAGACAGTATAGTTATATCTTTTATCCCCTGTATTTTCTATCTCTCAGTGCTTCTGTCCCCCCCCTTCCGAGGCTTTCCGGCAAGGCCGCGTCAAGTCGGCTACAAGACGACGTCGAGTCAGCCACAAGACAGCCTCAAGTCGGCAACAAGACAAACCCAAGTCGGCAACACGGAAAAACCGAGCCTGCCATACGGAAAACTCTGCATCGGCAGCAAGGAAAATCCGAGCCTGCCACACGGAAAACTCTGCATCGGCAGCAAGTCAACTCCGGTCGTCCGTCATCGGGAAATCAGGTCACAGAACACTCAGTAATAACCCTCTAAAAACAATTAGAACTATGCCTTATTGGAAAAAAATATTTAACGAAAAACAAGCGGTTTACTACCCCCGTGCCATTGCGCAGGGCAAACCGGTGACTACGGAGACAATCGCCCACGACCTTGCGAAAATCTCCACAGTTAGTAACTCCGACGTCCAAGCCGTGCTGGGCGACATTGCAGGCGTGATGCACACACGCATATCCCAAGGCAAGAGCGTCTACATCAAAGGACTGGGATACTTCCGCTACGTGCTCAGCACCAAAGGCGTGAAAGACCTCAAAGACTTCGACTTCGCCAAGCAGGTACAAGCCGTCCGCGTGGAGTTCATCCCCGAACGCAGTCGCCAAAGCAACGGCTCCTACACCCGTGCCCTCGTAGACAGCGAACAACTGGAATGGATTGAACTTGCCCCAACACCGAAGACCAAGACCCCGCACACGGCGGTGGCGGCAGCGATGAAGGCCAGGAAGAAAACCCGCTGGGGTAAACAGAACTCCCCTCACTGGCAGTTATAGCATGCCAAGAGGGGAGTTTTTATTGTACTACTTTCCACCCGCCAATCGTGCGAGTAGCACTATCAAAGTTTACGCCAACCTTGACTATCTTCCCTCCGTCTGGCTGATAAGGAACGGCATATTGCTTGCTTTCAATCTGTGCCAACGCCTCTTCGGGGATTCCGTCGAACTTGAACTCAAAAACGTATATGGCATCCGGCAACTTCACTACCACATCCGCCCTGCCGAAAGCGCTTTTCACCTCGGCGTCTACATACTGCCCCATGAGGCGGAACAACAGATAGAAAATAGTCTGATAGTGTTTCTCCGTCTTGTTCTCCAAATCGTTCGGTATGGAAGCAAAGAAAGAACGGGTGCGTTCCAAGCAGCTTTCAATATCTCCTTTCAGCAAATCGCGGATGAAGGAAACGACATAGAAAGTATTGTTCTGTCCCGGCAGGTGAACGTAGGCGGGAAGCAGCGACTCGATTAGTCCTTTGCGCACTTCACCGTTGGGATAGCCCAAACGGTAAATCTGAAATGCGGGGTCATAGCCCTTAATCGTGAGATAGCCACTCTGGTAGAGCACCGGAATGGGACTGGCAATCTGTTCGGTGGGAGCATCAAACTGTTCGTCGGTGGCCTCTACGCTCTCCAGACTGCGCACGTCGAAATCCGAACAACGAAGGATGTCTATCAGGAACGTGGGCGTACCTGTAGAGAACCAGTAGTTTTTGTATTCCCGCGAATTGAAGGCATTGAATAGGCTGAACGGATTGTATATATCCGCCCCGGCTTTGCTGAAATGATAGCCGTCGTACTGATGTTTCAAGTGGGCACAGGCTTCCTCATATGTTTCGCCGTTCGCCTCGGCTATGCGCTCGATGTCGGGCTTCAACTGGGTAAGCAACTCCTGTTCGGTGATGCCGCACAGCGCACTGAAATCGTCGCGCATACTGATGTTTTGCAGGTTGTTCAGTTCGCTAAAGATGCTCAACTGGCTGAACTTGCTGATGCCCGTAATGAATAGAAAACGAAGGTACTGCCCCAATCCTTTGAGGGGACTGAAAAACTTGCGCATTTCGTTTCGAAGTTGTTGTTGCAGGGGGATGTCGGAGTTGCTGTCCAGCAAGGGGGCGTCGTACTCGTCAATCAGGACTACCACTTGCTTTCCGGTCTTTTCGTAAGCACGCAAGATGATGCCCTGCAAACGGGCGGCGGGGGTTTCTTCCTGTTCGTTCCTTCCGTAGAGCTGTTCCCAGCGGTAAAGAAAGAGGTTCAGTTGTTCTTGTAAGTCGAACAAGGTGGTGTATTTCGTCAGGCTGAAATCGACATGCAGCACCGGATAAACTGCCCAATCGGTTTCCCACCGTTCCATAGCCAAGCCTTTGAACAGTTCGCGCTTTCCCTGAAAATAGGCTTCGAGCGTAGATACAAGCAGGCTCTTGCCGAAGCGGCGCGGGCGGCTGAAGAAATAGACTTTATCGGTATTAGCCAGTTTATAGACCAGTTCCGTCTTGTCTACATATACGCAATTCCGGTTGCAGAGGTCTTCAAAATTCTGTATCCCAATCGGATAACGACGGGTGTTCAACTCCATATCTGTTACGGTTTATATTTTTTGAAAGACAAATATACTGTATTTCACGGATATACAAAGGGGATTTTAGTAATATTATATTCTTTCGGCAGTAAACAAATGAGGCATCCCAACAGTTGCGGGATGCCTCATCCGGGAGTTGTGATATGCTGAACTTTACTTATATTCCGACCACGACTTAATCGCCAAGTCGTCCAGCATCATCGTGCAGAACGCATTGATAAACGCACTTGCCAGACGGGCATTCGTAATCAGCGGGATATTGAGGTCGATAGCGGCACGGCGGATTTTGTAGCCGTTATCCAGTTCGCCTGCGGTGAGGTTCTTGGGGATGTTCACTACCATGTCAATCTCTTTCTGGTGCAGCATGTCGAGCGCTTGCGGCTGTTTCTCCGGCTCACTGGGCCAGTAGACGCGGGTGTTCTCCACGCCGTTCTCCGTGAGGAAGTTGCTGGAACCGCCTGTTGCGAAGATTTTGTAACCATTCTTCTGGAGCATACGGGCTGCCGTGAGCATACCCACTTTCTGTTTCGGCGTGCCGGTGGAGAGCAGGATGTTCTTCTTCGGGATACGGTAACCCACGGAGAGCATGGCTTTGAGGATAGCGCAGGAAGTATCGCTGCCGATACACCCTACCTCGCCCGTAGACGCCATGTCTACACCCAGCACCGGGTCGGCCCCCTGCAAGCGGTTGAAGGAGAATTGGCTTGCCTTGATACCTACGTAGTCGAGGTCGAACAGGTTCTTGTCCAGTTTCTGCACGGGCAGGCCGAGCATGACTTTCGTTGCCAATTCGATAAGGTTTATCTTCAACACCTTGCTGACGAAGGGGAAGGAACGGCTGGCACGCAGGTTACACTCGATTACCTTGATGTCGTTTTCGCGGGCAAGGTACTGGATGTTGAACGGGCCGGAGATATTCAGTTCGCGGGCAATCTCGCGGCTGATGCGCTTGATGCGGCGAACGGTTTCTACGTATAGTTTCTGCGGCGGGAACTGGATAGTGGCGTCACCGGAGTGCACGCCGGCAAACTCGATGTGCTCGCTGATAGCGTAAGCGATGATTTCGCCGTTCTGTGCCACGGCGTCCATTTCCACCTCTTTGGCGTGTTCGATGAACTGGCTGACTACCACCGGATGCTTCTTGCTGACGTTGGCCGCCAGTTGCAGGAAGCGTTCCAATTCCTCTTGGTTTGAGCAGACGTTCATAGCCGCGCCGGAAAGGACGTAGGACGGACGAACCAGTACGGGGAAGCCTACTTTATCGACGAAGGCGTTGATGTCTTCGAGGGAAGTAAGGGCGCTCCATTCGGGCTGGTCTACGCCGATGCGGTCGAGCATGGCGGAGAATTTGTCTCGGTCTTCGGCGTTGTCGATGCTCTTGGCGCTCGTTCCGAGGATAGGCACGTTCTGCGCATCGAGGCGAATGGCGAGGTTGTTCGGTATCTGCCCGCCCGTGGAGACGATGACGCCGTGCGGGTTCTCCAGTTCGAGGATGTCCATGACACGCTCGAAGGTGAGTTCGTCGAAGTAGAGACGGTCGCACATGTCGTAGTCCGTGGAGACGGTTTCGGGGTTGTAGTTTATCATGACGCTGCGGTAGCCTTCCTTGCGGATAGTATTCAACGCCTGCACGCCGCACCAGTCGAATTCTACGGACGAACCGATGCGGTAAGCGCCTGAGCCGAGGACGACGATAGATTTGTGGTCGCCGAGGTACTTCACGTCATTGGCTATGCCGCTGTACGTCAGGTACAGGTAGTTGGTCTGTGCGGGATATTCGGCGGCAAGGGTGTCGATTTGTTTCACCACGGGAAGAATACCCAGTTTCTTGCGGAGGGCACGTATAGTGAGGATGCCGTCTTCGCTATCCATAGATTGCTCTAAGCCGAGGGCACGGGCCACCTGAAGGTCGGAGAAGCCTTGTACTTTGGCTTTGCGCAACAGTTCCTGTGCGGAGCTGTCGGCAGGGATGAAGTTGAGGATTTCTTCGCCTTTGGCACTGCCCAGTTCATTCAGTTCCTTGCTGGTGTTCATGATGTTCATCAGCTTTTCGAGAAACCAGCGGTCTATCTTAGTGAGTTCATGCACCTGGTCTACGCTATATCCGGCACGGAAGGCTTTGGAGATAACGAAGATACGTTTGTCGGTAGGCTCGCGCAGGGCCTTGTCGATGCCGGGGATGACGAGTTCTTTGTTTTCTACAAAGCCGTGCATGTCCTGTCCTATCATGCGAAGTCCTTTCTGAATGGCCTCCTCAAAGGTGCGGCCGATAGACATGACCTCGCCCACGGACTTCATGGAAGAACCGAGTTCCTTATCTACACCGTGGAACTTGCCTAAGTCCCAACGGGGGATTTTGCAGACTACATAGTCGAGTGCGGGTTCGAAGAAGGCGCTCGTGGTCTTGGTGACGGAATTCTTCAGGTCGAACAATCCGTAGCCCAGTCCGAGCTTGGCAGCGACGAAAGCCAACGGATAACCCGTTGCTTTAGAGGCAAGTGCGGACGAACGGCTCAAGCGGGCGTTTACCTCGATGACGCGGTAGTCTTCGCTTTCGGGATCGAAAGCATACTGCACATTACACTCTCCCACGATGCCGATGTGGCGGATGATGCGAATAGCGAGTTCACGCAGCTTATGATAGTCACGGTTGGTCAATGTCTGCGACGGGGCGATTACGATAGACTCTCCAGTGTGGATACCAAGCGGGTCGAAGTTCTCCATGTTGCAGACCGTGATACAGTTGTCGAAGCGGTCGCGCACTACTTCGTATTCTACTTCTTTCCAACCGCGCAAGGATTTTTCTACTAATACCTGCGGGGAGAAAGAGAAGGCTTTTTCTACCAGTACGTTCAGTTCTTCTTCGTTGTCGCAGAAGCCGGAACCGAGTCCGCCGAGTGCGTAAGCGGCGCGGACAATGACGGGATAACCCAATTCTTTGGCAGCACGACGGGCGTCGGCGGCGTTCTCTACCGCTTCGCTCTTGATAGTCTTTAAGTCAATCTCGTTCAGCTTGTGCACAAAGATTTCGCGGTCTTCCGTGTCGATAATGGATTGTACGGGAGTACCGAGCACTTTAACGCCGTATTTCTCGAAGATACCGTCACGGTAGAGCGCTACGCCGCAGTTCAAGGCCGTCTGTCCGCCAAAGGCGAGCATGACACCGTCGGGGCGTTCTTTCTCGATGACTTTCTCTACGAAGTATGGAGTGACGGGCAGGAAGTAAATCTGGTCGGCAACGCCTTCCGATGTCTGCACTGTGGCAATGTTGGGGTTGATAAGAACAGTGTGAATACCCTCTTCTTTCAACGCTTTGAGCGCCTGACTGCCGGAGTAGTCGAACTCTCCCGCCTCACCGATTTTCAGTGCGCCTGAGCCGAGCAGCAGGACTTTCTTTATATTGTTTTCTTTCATTTGTTGTACGTTTAATAAGGTGATTACAGCAGTTTCACGAACTCGTCAAACAGGAACTCCGTATCCGTCGGCCCACTGGCAGCTTCCGGGTGGAACTGTGCCGAGAACCACGGATTGCGTTTATGCCGGATACCTTCGTTAGAGCCGTCATTCATATTGATGAAAAGTGGTTCCCAGTCTGCGGTCAACGTATCGTTATCTACCGCATAACCGTGGTTCTGCGAGGTGATGAAGCAACGCTCCGTGCCCACCATGCGCACAGGCTGGTTGTGGCTACGGTGACCGTATTTCAGTTTGTATATCTTTGCCCCGCCGGCTTTGGAGAGTAACTGATTACCCATACAGATACCGAAGATAGGCAGGTTCTCGTTCGCCATTGCCTTGCGGATGTTCTGCACGGCGGCATCGCAGGTATCGGGGTCGCCCGGACCGTTGGAGATAAACAGACCGTCGAACTCCAAGCCGTTGTAATCATAATCCCAAGGCACGCGGATAACTTCTACATCACGTTTCAGCAGGCAGCGGATGATGTTGGTCTTGACACCGCAATCCACGAGCACCACTTTCTTCTTGCCCGCACCTTCGTTGTAGCGGATAACCTCTTTGCAACTCACCTTATCTACGTAGTTCACGCCCGCATAGACAGCTTCGGGCACATTCTCCGGTTCATCATCGAATACAATCTTACCCAACATCACGCCATGCTCGCGCAGCACCTTCGTCAGTTCGCGGGTGTCGATGCCTGTGATGCCCGGCACTTGTTCGCGTTTCAGCCAGTCGGCGAGGCTCTCCACTGCGCTCCAGTAGCTGTAATTCTCGGAGTAATCGCTCACGATAATAGCTTCGGCATGGATGCGTTCGCTCTCCATGAACGTGGCCAGCCCATTCGGTTTGATAGTGAAAGGCGTCACACCATAGTTGCCCACCAACGGATAAGTGAGCGTCATCAACTGTCCGGCATACGAAGGGTCGGTCAAGCTCTCGGGATAGCCCGTCATAGCCGTGTTAAAGACCACCTCTCCCGCTACCGGCTTTTCATAGCCGAACGACTTGCCGTGAAAACGGCTCCCGTCGTCGAGGATAAGAGTTACATTTCTCATCTATAGTATTACTTTGTATCTTGATTATTCTTTTTCTTTCTTATTCCCTCTATAAAAGCGCCAACAGCCAATCCTATTGCTATTCCTAAAGCTAATTTATGCCAGATAACGCCTAAAGCAACCCCTAACGCTAAACCTGACGCAATGCCACTACCAGGTTTATTCCGCTTATTCTGCTTATTTTCTTCTTTCATTTCTATTAAAATTGATATACTTGTTCAATATAATCTATAAATGCGTTGTTCAGCAACTTCACGCCGCCCGGTGTGGGGTAGTCGCCGCTGAAGTACCAGTCGCCCGTGTGCTTGGGGCAGGCTTCGTGCAGACCTTCGAGGGGCTGATACACGATTTGTACCTTTGCCTTCGTGCCTTTCGGGGTAAGCAGTTCCACCATTTTGGCGGACACTTCTTCATCGGTGAAGGGGACGTAAATCTCTTTGACGTAGTTCACCATTTGCTCTTTGGGCAAGCCGACCTGTTCTTTCGCCTTGCGATAGGCGGCGGCAATCACGTCGCGCATATCCCGTTCTTTCAGCAGTTCGATAGTGGCTTTGAAGGCGATGAACTCGCTCATCTTCGCCATGTCGATGCCGTAATAGTCGGGGTAGCGTACTTGCGGAGAGGAGCTTACGATGACAATCTTCTTCGGATTGAGCCGGTCGAGGATGCCGATGATGCTTTGCTTCAAGGTCGTGCCACGCACTATCGAGTCGTCGATTATGACGAGGTTGTCCACATCGGGCACAAGGCTGCCGTAGGTGATGTCGTAGACGTGGGCCGCAAGGTCGTTGCGGCTGTTGCCCTCAGCGATGAAGGTGCGCAGCTTGATGTCCTTGATAGCGACTTTCTCACTCCGTATGCGGCGGGACAAGATGCGTTCCAGTTCATCATGACTGGGGTTGTGTCCCAATTCTGCAATCTGGAGGACTTTCTCTTCATTAAGGTACTCGTCCAGTCCCTGCAACATGCCGTAGAAGGCGACTTCCGCTGTGTTAGGGATGAAGGAGAAGACCGTATGGTCTATGTCGTTATCAATGGCTTTCAAGATGTTAGGCACTAACTTCTCACCTAATAGTTTACGTTCGCGGTAGATGTCCACGTCGCTGCCACGGCTGAAGTAGATGCGCTCGAACGAGCAGGGCCTCACTTCGCGCGGCTTGTTGATTTGCACGGTGCGTAGCTTTCCCGCCTTGTTGATGAGCAGCGATTGTCCCGGCTGCAATTCCTTGATAGAGTCGGCGGGGACGTTGAAGGCGGTCTGTATCACGGGACGCTCGCTGGCAAGTACGGCTATCTCCTCGTCCTGATACCAGAACGCCGGACGGATGCCCCACGGGTCGCGCACGGCGAATGCCTCTCCGCTTCCGGTGAGTCCGCACATCACGTATCCCCCGTCCCACTCCTTGCTTGAGGTGCGCAGCACGTTGGCAAGGTCAATGTGATCTTCGATGTAGTGCGTCACGTCCATGCCCGTCAGTCCTTCCGCTTCGGCAAGGTTGAAGAGGCGTTCCGCTTCACGGTCGAGACGGTACCCCAACTGTTCCAGCATGATATAGGTATCGGCATACTTGCGCGAATGCTGGCCGATAGCCGTGATGCGTGCAAAGATTTCATCGACATTCGTCATGTTGAAGTTGCCGCAGAGGGCGAGGTTCTTGGCACGCCAGTTGTTTCTCCTCAAGAACGGGTGTACGTAGGAGATGCCCGACTTTCCGGTGGTGGAGTAGCGCAGATGTCCCATATATACCTCTCCGGCAAAGGGCAGGCGATTCTTGGCGTAGTCCGCATCGTGCAACTGCTCTTTGGTCAGGTCTTTGAAGTTGCCTTGCACCGTACCGAATATCTCGGTAATAGCGCCCGAACCGAGCGCACGTTCACGGAACATGTATTCCTCGCCGGGATTGGCTTCCAGTTTCACGCAGGCGAGTCCGGCGCCTTCCTGCCCGCGATTATGTTGCTTCTCCATAAGGAGATAGAGCTTGTTCAGTCCGTACATCCACGTGCCGTACTTCTCTTCGTAGTACTCCAGCGGTTTCAGCAGGCGTATCATGGCGACGCCACATTCATGCTTCAGTTGTTCCATTTATAGATTTACTAATTACAAATTACAAGTTACAAAAAACACATCGTTTATCTGTTCAAAACGCATCATCCGTTTGGGCTAAACGCATCATCTGTTTTACCTCAACGCATCATCTGTTTTTCCCTACTCCACCGTCACGCTCTTCGCAAGGTTTCTCGGCTGGTCCACATCCATACCTTTGCACACCGCAATATGATAAGCAAGCAACTGCAAAGGCACGGTCGTTATCAACGGGTCGAGACACTCTATTGTTTCCGGAAGTTCGATGCACGTATCGGCAACCTTGCTGATAATCGTGTCGCCCTTCGTCACAATGGCAATCACCTTTCCCTTGCGGGCTTTGATTTCCTGTATGTTGCTCAATACCTTTTCGTACAGTCCGTTCTGCGTGGCGATAACCACTACCGGCATTTCGGCATCCACCAGCGCGATAGGCCCGTGCTTCATTTCGGCGGCGGGATAACCCTCGGCATGGATATAGGAGATTTCTTTCAGCTTTAATGCACCCTCCAAGGCAACGGGATAGCTGTATCCGCGTCCCAAGTAGATAAAGTTATGCGCATAGGTAAATATCTTGGAAAGCTCCGCGATGCGGTCGTTCAGTTTCAACACCTCTTTCATCTTGTCGGGGATATTCCCCAGTTCCTTCACGACCGCAAGATACTGCGCCTCGTCAATCGTCCCTTTCTCTTTGGCAAGCGTCAGCGCAAGCATGGCGAGTACCGATACCTGTCCCGTAAAGGCTTTGGTAGATGCCACACCAATCTCCGGGCCGACATGGATGTACGAACCCGTATGCGTGGCGCGGGGAATGCTCGAACCAATCGCGTTACATATACCATATATAAATGCCCCACGGCTCTTGGCAAGCTCCACGGCAGCCAGCGTGTCCGCCGTCTCACCGCTCTGCGAAATGGCTACCACCACATCGCTACTGTCAATCACCGGGTCGCGATAGCGGAACTCCGAAGCATACTCCACTTCCACCGGAATACGGCAGAAGCTCTCTATCAGATGCTTGCCGATAAGCGCTGCATGCCACGACGTACCGCACGCCACAATCACGAAGCGCTTGGCATCGAGCAGACGTTTCTTATAATCGATTACAGCCGAAAGTACCACATTCGTGCCTTCCACATTGATGCGTCCGCGCATACAATCGCGGATACAATCGGGCTGCTCGAAGATTTCCTTCAACATGAAGTGCGGATAACCGCCCTTCTCCAACTGACCGAGGTTGAGCGCCACCGTCTTTACTTCGTGCGGACACTCCACGTTCTTCAGGTTCACCACCTTCAGCTTCTCGCCCCGGCGGATAACGGCAATCTCCTCATCTTCCAGATACACCACCTTATCCGTGTATTCCACAATCGGCGTGGCATCCGAAGCAAGGAAGAATTCATCCTCACCGATGCCCACCACCAACGGACTGCTCTTGCGTGCCGCTATAATCTCGTCGGGATAATCCTTGTCGAGCACCGCAATGGCATAGGTGCCGATAACTTCCTGCAAGGCAAGTTGCACGGCAGCCAGCAAGTCGATACGGTGAGTCACCTGAATGTATTCGATGAGCTGTACCAATACCTCAGTATCCGTACTACTTTTAAATGAATAGCCTTTTGCTTGAAGTTTTTCTTTGAGGACGGCGTAGTTTTCGATGATGCCGTTGTGGATGAGAGCGAGACGTTCGGAAGAGGAATAATGAGGGTGGGCGTTGGCGGAACAAGGTTCTCCGTGCGTGGCCCAACGGGTATGCGCAATGCCGATAGTACCGGAAATATCTTTTTGAGCGACGAAAGTTTCTAAATCGGAGACTTTACCTTTCGCCTTGTACACGTTCAATTGCCGGTCGTCACTGATTAATGCTACCCCTGCACTATCGTATCCGCGATACTCCAACCGCTTCAAACCTTTGATAAGAATGGGGTAGGCTTTCTTTTGACCTATATAGCCTACTATTCCACACATAATGTATCAGTATTTGTTTTTGCGCTGCAAAGATACATATTCTTGGGAACATAAAGTTAATCTTTATCCTATTTATTTATCAAAAGAATAGAAAAAAGTTGTTTTCATGTCAAAACGTTAATGAATATATTCTTTTGAAAGCAAAAGGCTTAATTTATAATCTATAAGCAAACAAAAAGCATTTGATTGGAGATTAAAAGAAAACAGGGGGTATTTTCTATCAATTTATAACTTTATCTTCATAGGTAGGTATTTAATACGACGGAAGTTTAAATATCACTATATCACTTTGCAATTAAATACGTATATTTGCCGAACATTTTGACACAATCAATAGGCATTACATAGAATTAAAGTAAACTTGAAATGATGAAAGAAGAACTTTTTAACAACAAAACAAAGGAACGGCCCGGGCAGCGACAGCCCAAGCAATTGGGCTTGTACGATGCTTCCTATGAGCATGACGCGTGCGGTGTAGGTATGTTGGTGAACATCCACGGGGACAAATCGCACGACTTGGTTGAAGCAGCCTTGAAGGTATTGGAGAACATGCGCCACCGTGGAGCGGAAGGTGCGGACAACAAGACCGGAGACGGTGCCGGCATCATGCTGCAAATCCCGCACGAGTTTATCTTGCTGCAAGGTATTCCTGTTCCCGAAAAAGGAAAGTACGGTACCGGACTTCTCTTTCTTCCGAAGAACGAGAAAGACCAAGCCGCCATTCTGAGCGTCATCATCGAAGAGATTGAAAAAGAAGGACTGACGCTGATGCACCTGCGCAATGTGCCCACCTGTCCCGAGATACTGGGCGAGTCGGCGCTTGCCAACGAGCCGGACATCAAACAGGTATTCATCACCGGATTTACGGAAAGCGAAACCGCCGACCGCAAACTCTATATAATAAGGAAGAAGATAGAAAACAGAATACGCAAGTCGGACAACCCCACCCGGGAAGACTTCTACATCGTGTCGCTCTCCACGAAGAGCATTATCTATAAAGGTATGCTCTCATCCTTGCAGTTGCGCAATTACTACCCCGACTTGACGAACAGTTACTTCACAAGCGGACTGGCACTGGTACACTCCCGTTTCAGCACCAACACTTTTCCCACATGGGGACTGGCACAGCCGTTCCGTCTCTTGGCGCACAACGGTGAAATCAACACCATTCGCGGCAATCGCGGCTGGATGGAAGCCCGTGAGAGCGTGCTCTCTTCTCCCGTACTGGGCGATATTAAAGAGTTGCGCCCCATTGTGCAACCGGGTATGAGCGACAGTGCTTCACTGGATAATGTACTGGAGTTCCTCGTAATGTCCGGTTTGAGTCTACCCCATGCCATGGCGATGCTCGTGCCGGAGTCTTTCAACGAGAAGAACCCTATCAGCGAAGACCTGAAGGCCTTCTACGAATACCACTCTATCCTTATGGAACCGTGGGACGGTCCGGCTGCCCTGCTCTTCAGCAACGGACGCTATGCGGGCGGTATGCTCGACCGTAACGGTCTGCGTCCGGCACGCTACCTCATCACGCACAACGACATGATGGTAGTGGCAAGCGAAGTCGGCGTCATGGACTTCGAGCCCGCCGACATCAAAGAAAAAGGACGCCTGCAACCGGGAAAGATACTGCTGGTAGACACCGAGAAAGGCGAAATATACTACGACGGCGAACTAAAGAAAGAGCTTGCCGAAGCCAAGCCCTACCGCACCTGGCTCGCCAGCAACCGCATCGAACTGGACGAACTGAAAAGCGGACGCAAGGTGCCCCACAGCGTAGAGAACTACGAACGCATGCTGCTCACCTTCGGCTATTCGAAGGAAGATGTGGAGCGGCTGATTGTTCCCATGTGTACCACCGGTGCCGAGCCCATCAACTCAATGGGTAACGACACGCCGCTCGCCATACTATCCGATAAACCACAACTTCTATATAATTACTTCCGCCAACAGTTTGCACAAGTCACCAACCCGCCTATCGACCCGCTGCGCGAAGAACTGGTGATGTCTCTGTCGGAATACATCGGCGCCGTAGGCATGAACATCCTGACGCCCAACGAAAGCCATTGCAAGATGGTGCGCCTCAACCATCCCATCTTGAGCAATACGCAAATCGACCTCCTTTGCAACATCCGCTACAAAGGCTTCAAGAGTCTGAAACTGCCCATGCTGTTCGAGGTAGCGAAAGGACGCCGTGGTTTGCAGGAAGCACTGACTTCGCTTTGCAAGCAGGCAGAAGAGTCCGTTACCGAGGGCGTGAACTACATTGCGCTTTCCGACCGTGAGGTAGATGCCACGCATGCCGCCATCCCGTCGTTGCTGGCAGTGAGCGTCGTGCACCATCACCTGATTTCGGTAGGAAAACGTGTGCAGACAGCCTTGGTGGTAGAGAGCGGTGAAATCCGCGAAGTGATGCACGCAGCCTTGCTGCTGGGCTTCGGTGCCAGCGCACTGAACCCGTACATGGCATTCGCCGTCATCGACAAGCTGGTAGCTAAGAAAGAGATACAACTGGACTATGCTACGGCCGAGAAGAAATATATCAAATCCATCTGCAAGGGTCTGTTCAAGATTATGAGTAAGATGGGCATCTCGACCATCCGCTCCTATCGCGGCGCCAAGATATTCGAGGCGGTAGGTCTGAGCGAAGAACTAAGCAAAACTTACTTCGGCGGACTGCAATCCACCATCGGCGGCATCCGCCTGGACGAAGTGGCACACGACGCAATGGCTTTCCACAGCGAGGCCTTTGGCTTCGCCGGAGCCGGAAGTTCTGCGCAGCATGACAGCGCAGCCAACTCTCAACTTTCAACTCTCAACTTTCAACTAAAAAACAACGGACTGTATGCCTTCCGCAAAGACGGCGAGAAACATGCATGGAACCCGGAAACCATCTCTACGCTGCAACAGGCAACCCGCTTGGGGAGCTACAAGAAATTCAAGGAGTTCACCTCTCTCGTAGACGGCAAAGAAGCGCCTATCTTCCTGCGCGACTTCCTCGACTTCCGCCGTGCACCTATCTCTATAGATAAGGTAGAACCGGTAGAAAACATCCTGCACCGTTTCGTCACGGGTGCCATGAGCTACGGCTCTATCAGCCGCGAAGCACACGAAGCAATGGCTATTGCTATGAACAAGATACACGGCCGCAGCAACACCGGTGAGGGTGGCGAAGACAGCGCACGCTTCACGCCCCGCGAAGACGGGACTTCCCTGCGCAGCGCCATCAAGCAAGTGGCATCAGGACGTTTCGGCGTGACGGCGGAATACTTGGTGAATGCCGACGAAATACAGATTAAAGTGGCCCAGGGCGCCAAGCCGGGCGAAGGCGGCCAACTGCCGGGCTTCAAGGTGGACGAGGTGATTGCCAAGACGCGTCACTCCATTCCCGGCATCTCATTGATATCTCCGCCGCCGCACCACGATATTTACTCTATCGAGGACTTGGCACAGCTCATCTTCGACCTGAAGAACGTAAACCCGCACGCCAAAATCAGCGTGAAGCTGGTAGCGGAGAGCGGTGTAGGTACGATTGCCGCCGGTGTGGCGAAAGCTAAAGCCGACCTCATCGTTATCTCCGGTGCCGAAGGTGGTACGGGTGCTTCTCCCGCCAGCTCCATCCGTTATGCCGGTATCTCGCCGGAGCTCGGCTTGAGCGAAACGCAGCAGACACTGGTGCTGAACGGACTGCGCGGACAGGTGATGCTGCAAGTAGACGGTCAGTTGAAAACCGGACGCGACATCATATTGATGGCCATGCTGGGCGCCGAGGAATTCGGCTTTGCAACAAGCGCACTGATTGTGCTGGGCTGCGTAATGATGCGTAAATGTCATCAGAATACCTGCCCCGTGGGCGTGGCAACCCAGAACGAAGAACTGCGCAAGCGCTTCCACGGACGGAGCGAATACTTGGTGAACTTCTTCACCTTCCTCGCGCAGGAAGTACGTGAGTATCTGGCCGAAATCGGCGTTGAGAAGCTGGACGACATCATCGGTCGCACTGACCTCATCATCCGCAAGCCTGCCGATGGCATAAAGAAACACTCCCTTATCTCCTTCGACAAGCTGCTGGCACGCGTGGACAACGATGCTGCCATCCGCCACGTCATCGACCAGCAACACGGCATCGACCACGTGAAGGATGTAGAAATGCTGAACGCTGCCGCCGAAGCCCTTGAAGGTCAGAAAGAAGTATCACTGGAATATGCCATTGCCAATACCGACCGCGCCTGCGGTGCCATGCTATCGGGTGCCATTGCCGCCAAGCACGGTGAAAAGGGATTGCCGGAACATACGCTGAATGTCAAGTTCAAGGGTTCGGCAGGACAGAGTTTCGGTGCTTTCCTCGTACCGGGCGTCAACTTCAAACTCGAAGGCGAGGCCAACGACTACTTGGGCAAGGGACTCTCCGGCGGACGCATCGCCGTGCTGCCTCCGGTACGCTCCAACTTCGAAGCCGAGAAGAATACGATTGCCGGCAACACGCTCCTCTATGGTGCTACAAGCGGTGAAGTCTATATCAACGGACGTGTGGGCGAGCGTTTCGCCGTCCGTAACTCGGGTGCGATTGCCGTAGTGGAGGGCGTGGGCGACCACTGTTGCGAGTACATGACGGGCGGCCGTGTGGTAGTCCTCGGTGAGACGGGGCGCAACTTCGCAGCCGGTATGTCAGGCGGTGTGGCCTACGTGTGGAACAAAAACGATAACTTTGACTACTTCTGCAACATGGAGACGGTGGAACTGGGCCTCATCGAAGAAGCATCGTACCGCAAGGAACTGCACGAACTTATCCGCCAGCACTACCTCTACACCGGTTCCAAGCTGGCACGCATCCTGCTTGACGACTGGACACGCTACGTAGACGAGTTCATCCAGGTAGTCCCTATCGAGTACAAGAAGGTGCTGCAAGAGGAACAAATGAAGAAGCTGCAACAGAAGATTGCGGACATGCAGAGAGACTATTGAGGTAGCGATTAGTGGTTAGTGATGGGTGATTAGCGGGCTGCGCTATCACGACACTTATCACGAGCTAATCACTAACTACTAATCGTTAATCACTAACTACTAACTACTAATCACTAATCATTAATCACTATCAACATGGGCGATTCAAAAGCATTCCTAAATATTCCCCGCCAAGAAGCGGGTTACCGTCCGATACACGAACGTATCACCGATTACAGCCAAGTAGAGCAAACTCTGAACAGTCACGACCGCAAATTGCAGGCATCACGCTGCATGGATTGCGGTGTACCCTTCTGCCACTGGGCATGTCCGTTGGGCAACAAAGACCCTGAATTTCAAGACGCACTCTATCGCAGCAAGTGGCGCGAAGCCTACGAGATATTGACCTCCACCAACGACTTCCCCGAATTTACGGGACGCATCTGCCCCGCCCTTTGCGAGAAGTCCTGCGTACTGAAACTCTCCTGCGACGAACCCGTCACTATCCGCGAGAACGAAGCGGCTATCGCTGAAGCGGCCTTCCGCGAAGGCTATATCGTCCCTATCCAGCCCGAACGCAACGGCAAGAAAGTAGCCGTCATCGGCGCCGGGCCTGCCGGACTAAGCGTTGCCGTGCGCCTCAACGCCAAAGGCTACGAAGTGACTATCTTCGACAGCAAACCCATGCCAGGCGGACTGCTCCGTTACGGCATCCCAAACTTCAAACTGGATAAAGCCGTCATCGACCGCCGCATGAAGATACTCGAAGCCGAAGGCATCAAGTTCGAAATGGGCGTGCAGGTGGATTTACAGAAACTCCCTAAAGGATTTGATGCATACGCCGTCTGCACCGGTACGCCCAAAGCCCGCGACCTCAACATTCCAGGTCGTGAACTGAAGGGCATCTACTTTGCCCTCGACATGCTGGCACAGCAAAACCATATCCTTGACGGAGAGACTTTCCCGAAAGAACAGCTTGTCAACGCCAAAGGCAAGCGCGTCCTCGTCATTGGTGGCGGCGACACCGGCTCGGACTGCATCGGAACGAGTATCCGGCAAGGCGCTACGAGCGTAACTCAAATCGAGATTATGCCCCAACCGCCCGTAGGGCACAACGACGACACCCCGTGGCCGCAATGGCCCATTGTGCTGAAAACTACCAGCAGCCACGAAGAAGGATGTACCCGCTGCTGGTCACTGGCGTCCAACCGGTTCATCGGCAAGAACGGCAAAGTATGCGGCGTAGAAGTGGAAGAAGTAGAATGGATACCGACCAAAGACGGCGACCGCTCCACCATGAAACCGACGGGCAAGACGGAAGTTATCGACGCCGACATGGTACTGCTGGCTATGGGCTTCCTGAAACCGGAGCAACCGAAATTCCCGGAAAACGTATTCGTGGCAGGCGATGCCGCTATGGGCGCCAGTCTTGTGGTGCGTGCGCTGGCGGACGGACGCAAGGTGGCGAAGGCGATAGACAGCTACTTAGGCAAGTAGCTGTCTGACTCCGGCATAGCCGCCTTAGAGACAGAACAGAGCTTCCCCAGGAAGTGAATAGTAATTAAAAGGCTTTCATTACTGTATTAAAAGGCTTTTAATCATGTATTATAAGGCTTTTAATTTATATTCAGCATAAGAGTGAGTGCCGCCAAAGGTCAAGCCTCTGTCCTATTGCTCATAAGAACAAGCATACTTAATTTAATCGACAATAATCTATAACTTATAAACTTTATCATTATGTGTGGAATTGCAGGTATCTTCAACATACAATCTCAAACCTCGGAGTTGAGAAGTAAAGCGCTGAAAATGGCGCAGAAAATCCGTCATCGCGGACCGGACTGGAGTGGTATCTATGTAGACGGCTCTGCCATACTGGCACACGAGCGTCTCGCCATCGTCTCTCCCGAGAGCGGCGGACAGCCTTTGTATTCGCCCGACCGCAAGTTGGTTCTTGCCGTCAACGGTGAGATATACAATCATCGCGACATACGCGAGCGCTATGCCGGGAAGTACGATTTCCAGACCGGCTCAGACTGCGAAGTCATCCTCGCCCTCTATCGTGACAAGGGCATCCATTTCCTCGAAGACCTGAACGGTATCTTCGCCTTCGCCCTCTACGATGAAGAAAAGGATGATTACCTCATTGCCCGCGACCCTATCGGCGTGATACCTCTCTACATTGGCCGAGATAAGGAAGGTCACGTCTACTTCGGCAGCGAACTGAAAGCCCTCGAAGGCTTCTGCGACGAATACGAGCCTTTCCTGCCCGGACATTACTACTGGGGACGCGAAGGGAAGATGCAACGCTGGTACACCCGTAATTGGACGGAGTTCTCGACGGTGAAAGACAACTATACCCCTCTTGCGGGGAACGAAACAGCCGTTGCCGATGCAGGGCAAACGCATACCGCCCAAGTCTCCGCCGTGCACGATGCCCTCGAAACTGCCGTGCAGCGCCAACTGATGTCCGACGTACCCTACGGCGTATTGCTTAGTGGCGGACTCGACTCATCCGTCATCTCCGCCATTGCCAAGAAGTATGCAAGCAAGCGTATCGAAACGGACAATCAATCGGACGCATGGTGGCCGCAACTCCACTCCTTTGCCGTCGGGCTGAAAGGTGCGCCCGACCTGATTAAAGCACGTGAAGTAGCGGAGTATATCGGCACCGTTCACCACGAAATCAACTATACCGTTCAAGAGGGGCTCGACGCCGTGCGCGATGTTATCTACTTCATCGAAACCTACGATGTGACAACCGTCCGCGCCTCTACCCCGATGTACCTGTTGGCACGTGTCATCAAGAGCATGGGCATCAAAATGGTACTCTCCGGCGAAGGCGCCGACGAAGTATTCGGCGGATATCTCTACTTCCACAAAGCCCCCACTCCACAAGCTTTCCACGAGGAAACCGTGCGCAAGCTCTCCCGCCTGCACACCTACGACTGCCTGCGTGCTAACAAGAGCCTTGCCGCATGGGGTGTGGAAGGTCGTGTGCCCTTCCTCGACAAGGAGTTTCTGGATGTAGCAATGCAACTGAACCCTGCCGTCAAGATGTGTCCCGGCAAGGAGATAGAAAAGAAAGTGGTTCGTGAAACCTTTGCCGATATGCTGCCCCAAAGCGTGGTATGGCGTCAGAAGGAGCAGTTCTCCGACGGAGTGGGATACAACTGGATTGATACGTTGAAGGCCATTACTGCCGCTGCCGTCACCGACGAGCAAATGGAGCACGTGGCGGAGCGTTTCCCTATCAATCCTCCGCAGAACAAGGAAGAATATTATTATCGTACGATTTTTGAGGAACACTTCCCCAGTGAGAGTGCCGCCCGCAGTGTGCCCAGCGTACCGAGCGTAGCATGCTCCACCGCCGAAGCCCTTGCATGGGATGCCTCTTTCCAAGGAAAGAACGAGCCGAGCGGACGGGCGATAGCCGGGGTGCACGAAGAGGCGTACAGGAATTAAATAAATTCACCACAGATTACACAGATTGGCACAGATTATTTCACTGATTTTCTATTTAAAGACATTATATAGAATTTAGTGAAATAATCCGTGTCAATCTGTGTAATCTGTGGTGAATTTCGTACTTACTTCGCGCTATCCGCTATCGTATGTACCCTGTTTCTCACATCCTCTGCCTTATCCGCCACTTTATCCACTACTTTCGTACCGGTTTTCAGCGCATGCTCTTTGGCAGCACCGAGGAAATCTTCAGCCTCGCCATGTGCTTTGTGCAGAGCATGGTCTACTTTCATTTTCAACATTTTGGCTCTCGCCGTAGATGAAAAGCGGCAGGCTACCGCACCGAGGATTGCGCCTACTCCCAAGCCAATCCAAAAAATTAGAACATCTTTCCATAATTAAGTTTCTGTTTATAGGTCCAAAAAATAAGGTTTTCTAAGACAACAGAATGAATGGAATATAGTTCGGGGACGGAATTTATTATTAACAATTATTTATCTCGTGCAGAGCTATGTCGCTTTCTTATATCAAGTATATGCGCACTGCGGTGAAGAATGAAACACAAATTTAATACACAATCCATATCTATTAACAACGCATGTGTTATCTTTGATGAAAATATAAAACATAGCATCTCATGAAATTGAAAAGTATTATTCTTTCTTCCTCCCTGCTGTTTGCCGCTTGCGGCAGTATGCAGGCACAGTCCACCCAAGTCATTGCCCACCGTGGTTTCTGGAAGACCGCCGGCTCGGCACAAAACTCTATCGCCGCGTTGGTGAAAGCCGACTCTATCGGCTGCTACGGCTCCGAGTTCGACGTGTGGCTCACCGCCGACAACCAACTGGTAGTGAGCCATGACGCCACCTTCAAAGGGGTGAACATGCAAAAATCTACCGCCGCCCAGTGCACCGCCGTGAAGCTGGACAACGGAAAGCAGCTCCCTACCCTGCAACAACACTTGGAAAAAGCGAAGCAACTAAACACCCGTCTTATCTTGGAACTGAAAGAGCACAAAACACCCGAACAGGAAACATGTGCCGTAGAGGGCATCCTGAAAATGGCAAAGGACATGGGCTTGAAAGACCGCATGGAATACATCACCTTCTCCCGTCATGCCACCAAAGAGTTTATCCGGCTGGTTCCGGCAGGTACTCCTGTCTATTATCTGGAAGGCGACCTCACTCCCCAAGAGTTGAAAGAATGGGGCTGCACCGGCGCCGACTATCATTTCAGCGTTTTCAAGAAGCACCCCGAATGGATTAAAGAATGCCACGACCTCGGCCTGAAAGTAAACGCGTGGACGGTGAATGACAGCAAAGATATGAAGTGGCTCATCAGTCAGGGAATAGATTTCATACCACCAACGAACCGGTGATGCTGCAAGAAATAATACAGGGAAAGCGATAGGCTATAATACATTTAGAAACCAAATACAAGAAAACCGCTTCATTATGTCAACAATGATGCGGTTTTTCTATTTCAAAAAGGCAGAGATATGCAGATATAAAGAGCATTTTTATCTTTTCAACTTAAGAAATCAAAGCTAACTAATTACAATTTTAATAAATACTATACTATATGCTTTTAATTTGAAAGCTAAATAGCATATATTTGCATTGAGTGTAAGTTAAGACAAAAATAAATAGAAAATGGATATGCTTTTGAATGAACTTTAGACAAAACGTCGTATATTTGCACTGAAATAAAACAAAAGGATATATTTACTAACCAACAAAGTACAAAATGACAAGAATTATAAAATTCACCAAAATGCATGGCGCAGGCAACGACTACATCTATGTAGACACTACCCGGTATCCTGTGGAAAACCCGGAGGAACTGTCAAGGGCATGGAGTGCACCGCATACGGGAATTGGAAGTGACGGTCTGGCACTTATAGGGCATTCCGACAAAGCGGATTTCAGCATGCGCATCTTCAACGCAGACGGTTCGGAAGCCATGATGTGCGGAAACGCAAGCCGTTGTATAGGCAAGTACCTGTACGACTACAAACTAACCTTGAAAACAGAAATCACCCTCGATACATTGTCCGGCATAAAGATATTGAAACTGCATGTGGCGGACGGAAAGGTAGATGCCGTCACCGTGGATATGGGTATCCCCGCCGACGAACCCGTAGACTATGACGGGCAGGGTGCAAAACCGATGAAGGAACATCCGATAGAGATAGAAGGGCAACGATATGTAGCGACGACCGTGTCTATGGGAAACCCGCATCTGGTTATCTTCGTAAACGACATCACGGAGATAGATATTTCTACTATCGGCCCGAAGTTGGAACGTCATCCCCTGTTTCCCGGACGCATCAATGTGGAGTTTGTCCAAGTAGTGGGAGAAGGAAAGATAAGGATGCGCGTATGGGAACGCGGTTCGGGCATCACGCAAGCCTGTGGAACGGGAGCTTGTGCCACCGCCGTAGCCGCCGCCCTCACCGGACGTGCGGGACGAAAATCAGACATCATCATGGACGGAGGTTCGCTGACTATCGAATGGGACATCGTTACCAAACACGTCCTGATGACAGGAGGAGCGACAAAAGTATTCGATGGGGAAATTGAATTAACGGATAATGGATAATGAACAGTGGGTAATTATCAATTATCCATTATTGTTATCAACTAAATAAGACTTAAAACAAAAAACAAAGGTATGGCATTAGTTAATGAACATTTTTTAAAGTTACCGGGGAGTTATTTGTTCTCTGACATCGCTAAGAAAGTCAATACGTTCAAGATAACTCATCCCAAGCAAGAGATAATCCGTCTGGGTATCGGAGACGTTACCCGCCCGTTGCCACTGGCATGTATCGAAGCCATGCATAAGGCGGTAGATGAAATGTCAAATGAAAAGACGTTTCGCGGCTATGGGCCCGAACAGGGATATGATTTCCTAATTGAAGCCGTCATCAAGAATGACTATGCGCCGCGCGGCATCCACTTCAGTCCGACAGAGGTTTTCATCAACGACGGGGCAAAGAGTGATACGGGAGGCATCGGTGATATTCTCCGCCACGACAACAGCGTGGGAGTGACAGACCCGATTTATCCGGTATATATAGACAGCAACGTGATGTGCGGACGCGCCGGAGTATTGGAAGAAGACGGCAAATGGAGCAACGTGACTTATACGCCTTGCACCGCCGAGAACAACTTCATCCCCGAGATTCCGGACAAACGGATAGACATCGTTTATCTCTGTTACCCGAACAACCCGACGGGTACGACCCTGACCAAACCTGAACTGAAAAAATGGGTGGACTATGCACTCGCCAACGATACGCTCATCCTGTTCGATGCAGCCTACGAGGCTTTTATCCGGGAAGACGATGTGCCCCACTCTATCTATGAAATCAAGGGAGCTAAGAAATGTGCCATTGAATTCCGCAGCTTCTCCAAGACTGCCGGATTTACCGGAGTACGATGCGGCTATACCGTAGTTCCGAAAGAACTGACTGCCGCCACGCTGGAAGGTGAACGCATTCCGCTCAACAAGCTGTGGAATCGTCGCCAATGCACCAAGTTCAACGGCACCAGCTACATCACCCAACGGGCTGCGGAAGCCATCTACACCCCGGAGGGCAAGCAACAGATAAAAGAAACGATTGATTACTATATGAACAACGCCCGGACCATGAAAGAGGGCCTCGAAGCCTCCGGACTGAAAGTGTACGGTGGAGTGAACGCCCCCTACATCTGGCTGAAAACACCGAACGGTGTAGGTTCGTGGCGGTTCTTTGAACAGATGTTGTACGAGGCAAACGTGGTGGGTACGCCGGGTGTGGGCTTTGGCCCAAGCGGCGAAGGATATATCCGCCTGACCGCCTTCGGCACACACGAGGATTGCGTAGAAGCTATGCGGCGCATCCGCAACTGGTTGAAGTAAATCGCAGTTTTCAATCTGCCACATGTCATTTAGTAATTTATCATTAGTCCCGATAGTTAGAGCGCAAAACTATAAGTGAGCCGGACTGATCATCCGCAATTATTTCTAATTCAAAAGGTAAAAAAGGTATGAAAACAAGAAATGTAAAATTTGGGGTAATAGCAGTAGCGTTATTATCAATGGCGATGCCCTTCACGGCAAAAGCACAAGACAAAGTAGAAGCGTCAGTAGGTGCCGATTTGGTTAGCGGTTATATCTGGCGTGGACAGGATTTGGGTGGCGTAAGCCTTCAGCCCAGTGCATCTGTCGCCTATAAAGGCATCTCATTGGGAGCTTGGGGTTCTGTGGGAATTGACGGAACAGACGCAGACGGCTATAATGCTAAAGAGTTCGACTTGACATTGGGGTATGCTACCGGTGGTTTCAGCGTATCGGTGACGGACTATTGGTTCAATACCGGCGCAGGCTACGGACACTACGGCGCACACAACACAGCTCATGTATTTGAAGCGCAACTGGGTTATGACTTCGGCCCGCTGGCTGTGAACTGGTACACGAACTTCGCCGGAGACGACGGTGTGAAAGGAGACGATGCAGACAGAGCTTATTCATCTTACATCTCCGTAGCCGCTCCCTTCAAGTTGGGTGGTCTGGACTGGACAGCCGAAATAGGCGCCACTCCTTGGGAAACGACTTTCTATGGCGCTAATGGTTTTGCCGTATGCGACCTCAGTCTGGGAGTATCGAAAGACATCAAAGTTACCGACTCCTTCTCCCTCCCGCTATTTGCCAAAGCCACTTGGAACCCACGGTCGGAAGGTGCATACTTCGTAGTAGGGTTGAGTTTCTAAATTATGGACCAGTAAATTGTTTAAGGCATGAAAAAGATTGAAGCAATTATCCGCAAGACAAAATTCGAGGACGTGAAGGATGCACTGCTCGAAGCGGACATCGAATGGTTCTCTTACTATGACGTAAGGGGCATCGGGAAGTCCAGACAAGCCCGAATATACCGTGGTGTGATGTACGACACCAGCTCTATCGAACGTATCCTAATCTCCATCGTGGTGCGCGACAAGAATGCGGAAAAGACCGTGCAGGCGATTATCCAGTCCGCACAGACCGGCGAAATCGGTGACGGACGTATCTTCGTCATTCCTATCGAAGACGCTATCCGCATCCGCACTGCCGAACGGGGCGACATCGCCCTCTATAATGCCGAAAAAGAAAAGTAACGTAGGCAGCACTCAAACCACAACTAAAAAGCATCGGGCGGCGTGCCCGATGACAAACTAAAATACAAGTACAACTAAAAGCAAAGAGATTATGGACAAATATATGAAACATAGTAAAGCCGTACTGTGGATAGCCTGTGCTATGCTCATGGCTTTCTGTTTCGCAACAGATACTTTTGCACAAGATGCCACAGTTGCGGATAGTATAACGGCGGTTGCCACCGAGGTGGTGACCGTGGCGGAGGCCACCGCTGAAGAAGCGGCTCCGAGTACAATAGGTGAATTGGCAAACGGACTGAATACCGTATGGATGCTGCTTGCGGCGATGCTGGTATTCTTCATGCAGCCGGGCTTCGCGCTGGTCGAAGCAGGCTTCACCCGCACTAAGAACACGGCTAACATTTTGATGAAGAACTTCGTGGACTTCATGTTCGGTTCGTTGCTCTACTGGGCTATCGGTTTCGGACTGATGTTCGGTGTAGGCAGCTTCATAGGCATGCCCCACTTCTTCAACCTCTCGTTCTATGACGGTGGCGGACTTCCCAATGAAGGTTTCCTCGTATTCCAGACGGTGTTCTGTGCCACAGCCGCCACGATTGTATCGGGTGCTATGGCAGAACGTACGAAGTTCTCCATGTATCTGGCTTACACAATCTGCATCAGCGTACTGATTTATCCGGTTTCCGGTCACTGGACTTGGGGCGGCGGTTGGCTGATGAACGGTGAAGCAGGTTCATTTATGATGGACACATTCGGGGCTACGTTCCATGACTTCGCAGGTTCTACGATTGTTCACTCCGTCGGTGGTTGGATTGCATTGGTAGGTGCGGCTATACTCGGTCCGCGTATCGGTAAGTATAGCAAAGACGGCAAGTCAAGAGCCATTCCGGGACACAACCTTACCATTGCAGCGCTGGGTGTATTCATTCTGTGGTTAGGTTGGTTCGGTTTCAACCCCGGCTCACAGTTGGCAGCCGCCACTACGGACGATGCCATGGCTATCTCCCACGTGTTCCTCACCACTAACCTTGCCGCATGTGCCGGAGGTTTCTTCGCACTCTGCGTCAGCTGGTTGAAATACGGCAAACCGTCTTTGTCACTGACACTCAACGGTGTGTTGGCAGGTCTGGTAGGTATCACGGCAGGTTGCGACGCAGTATCAGCAACGGGTGCGGTGATTATCGGAGCTATCTGTGGTATCGTAATGATATTCTCTGTAGAGTTCATTGATAGAGTGCTCAAGATTGATGATCCCGTTGGTGCATCTTCAGTACACGGTGTCTGCGGTTGCTTGGGAACTATTCTCACCGGTCTGTTCTCTACCAACGAAGGTCTCTTCTACGGTGCAGGCGCAGGCTTCCTCGGAGCACAGGTATTCGGTGCACTCGTAGTAGGCGCATGGGCAGCAGGTATGGGCTTTATCATCTTCAAAGTTCTTGATATGGTACACGGACTCCGCGTTTCCAAACGTGTGGAAGAAGAAGGACTCGATATCTACGAGCACGGAGAATCGGCATACAACTGATAAGTTATGAGTTATGAGTTATAAGTTATTTGCTTATGTTTTCCTTTCCGAAATAGTAGCAAGTAACTTATAACTTACAACTCACAACTTATAACAACCAAATCTATAACAAATAACTTATAACTAATAACCCATAACTTAAAGCGTTATGTCAAAATTGAGATTTAGAGTAGTAGAAACGGCGTTCAAGAAGAAACCCGTTGCAGTGGCAGTTCCGGCGGAACGTCCGTCAGAGTATTACGCCAAGTATGTGTTCAACAGGGACAAGATGTTCAAGTATCTGTCGAGTAAAGTGTATGCCAAACTGGTTGACGTAATCGACAACGGCGCACAACTGGACCGTAGCATTGCCGACGAAGTAGCGGCAGGCATGAAGAAATGGGCGATTGAAATGGGCGCAACCCATTACACGCACTGGTTTCATCCGCTGACCGAAGGTACTGCCGAAAAGCACGATGCCTTTATTGAACACGACGGCAAAGGCGGCGTAATGGAAGAATTCACCGGCAAGTTACTCGTGCAGCAAGAACCGGATGCCAGCAGCTTCCCGAACGGCGGTATCCGCAACACGTTCGAAGCTCGCGGTTACTCGGCTTGGGACCCCTCTTCTCCGGCGTTCATCGTGGACGATACGCTCTGCATCCCGACCATATTCATCGCCTACACCGGCGAAGCGCTGGACTACAAAGCACCGCTGCTGAAAGCATTGCGTGCCGTAGACAAAGCTGCCGTCGACGTATGCCACTATTTCAACCCGGACGTGAAGAAGGTAGTCGCCTATCTGGGTTGGGAACAGGAATACTTCCTGATTGACGAAGGTCTGTATGCCGCCCGTCCCGACTTGTTGATGACCGGACGTACGCTTATGGGACACGACAGTGCCAAAAACCAGCAGTTGGAAGACCACTACTTCGGAGCAATCCCTACTCGTGTGGCCGCCTTCATGAAGGAACTGGAAATCGAAGCGCTGAAGCTCGGCATCCCTGTCAAGACACGTCACAACGAAGTAGCGCCCAACCAGTTCGAGTTGGCTCCTATCTTCGAAGAATGTAACCTTGCCGTAGACCACAACATGCTCATCATGGCTGTGATGCGTAAGATTGCCCGCAACCACGGTTTCCGCATATTGCTGCACGAGAAGCCCTTCAAAGGCATCAACGGTAGCGGTAAGCACAACAACTGGTCGCTGGGTACGGATACAGGTATCCCGCTCCATGCTCCCGGCAAGACACCCGAAGACAACCTGCGTTTCATCACGTTCGTAGTAAATACGCTGATGGCGGTTTACCGTCACAACGGATTGCTGAAAGCTAGTATCTTCAGTGCAACGAACGCTCACCGTCTGGGTGCCAACGAAGCACCTCCCGCAATCATTTCCTCATTCCTCGGCAAGCAGTTGTCGCAGGTATTGGATCACATTGAAGAGAGCACAAAGGACGAGCTTATCAGCCTTAGCGGCAAGCAGGGCATGAAAATGGACATCCCGCAAATTCCCGAACTGCTGATTGACAACACCGACCGTAACCGCACCAGCCCGTTCGCCTTCACCGGCAACCGCTTCGAGTTCCGTGCCGTAGGTTCGGAAGCCAACTGCGCCAGTGCCATGATAGCCTTGAACGGAGCCATTGCCGAACAGTTGAAGGAATTCAAACACGATGTAGACGAGCTTATCGAAAAGGGTGAACCGAAGATTTCGGCTATCCTTGAAGTTATCCGCAAGTGCATCAAGATTTGCAAGCCTATCCACTTCGACGGTAACGGTTACAGCGACGAATGGAAGGAAGAAGCCAAGAAGCGCGGTCTGGATTGCGAGACAAGCGTTCCCGTTATCTTCGACAACTACCTGAAACCGGAAAGTATCAAGATGTTCGAGTCTCTCGGCATCATGACGCAGAAGGAACTGGAAGCCCGCAACGAAGTGAAATGGGAAACTTATACCAAGAAAATACAGATTGAGGCACGTGTGCTGGGCGACTTGGCGATGAACCACATCATCCCTGTAGCTACACAGTATCAGACGGACCTCGTGGACAACGTTTACAAGATGAAAGACTTGTTCCCCGCAGAGAAATCAGCCAAGCTGTCTGCCAAGAACCTGGAGCTTATCGAAGAGATTGCCGACCGCACAGCGTTCATCAAGGAGCATGTAGATGCCATGATTGAAGCCCGCAAAGTTGCCAACAAGATTGAATGTGAGCGTGAGAAAGCCATTGCCTACTACGATACTATCGTGCCGATGATGGAAGAGATACGTTATCACATCGACAAACTGGAACTCATCATCGACAACCAGATGTGGACGTTGCCCAAATATAGAGAATTATTGTTCATTAGATAGGACAATAGCTCATGCATCCTTTCGGGGATGCGTGAGCGTGCCTTCGGGCACAAATTATCTATTTCTTTTGTTGGTTGTTTAAGTTTGCAGGAGGAGAGGTGCCGTGAGGCAGTTCTTCCTCCATTTTTTGTGTACTCTTGAGAAAGGTAAATGATAATTTAGCGGCTCTCCCCAAAAAGAAGAACGTGTGCCCGAAGCCTTTCGCTTCCGACACACGCTCTTTTCTGCGTAAGTCCGGCAGTTGTTACTGCCTTATTTTATTCTGCTACAATATTCTTGAAAGCACTTCCGAAGATAAGATAAGCGGTATTTCCACCAATCGTTCCTTCGTTCTGTCCCCATAAGAAAGGCCAATCATCGTAGTTCTCGAGGTGGTCGGGTTGACGGAAGAGCAAGCCCGGCGCCACATTACCCGGAATAAACGAGAAGTCAGCACGGTTATTTCCATAGAACATTGCTTTGGGACGGGTAGCGCCAACGGTTGCCACCAACGAATAGTTGTGATACGGGTGACAGCCAAACAGCCAGTTCGTAGCCTTGAAAGCATGCGCCGCATCGATAATCTCAGAATAGAACTTGTTGGCAAAGCAAACCGTAGTTCCAAAGTTCACCACGTCTCCACTTCCTGCCCAGTTACCCAGACCAATGGTCACTCCGTAAGGATTGTCCTTATCAAGCCCTTCGATATATTCCTTATACTTCAGGATGTACGGACGCAGTTTTTCTTTAAACGAGTCTTCCATGTGCGGTATAGCATGCAGCGCAGTCAGGATATTGCCACTGACGTTGTTGTCCAGCGCCGGCCATAAGAGTTCTTGGAACTTATCTATATATTGCTGTTCACCGGTCGTGATGTACAGTTGCAGATAGGAAGCGATATCGGCTCTGCCCCTTCTCCGGTTACTATTCTCCGGTTGCTTGGCAAGCAGTTCGGTAGCCTCGCGCAAGAGTCTCTTCGACTGCTTCAATGCTCTTGCCGAAAGTTCGTCATTATATCCCTTCAACGCTCTGCTTGCCTCGGCAAACATCGTTGCCGCACTGAGGTCACGATTGGGGTCGCGGCTTGTAAATGCCCACATATCATCCTTCACTCCGCTCGACCGTCCGTCACGGGCCACTTCATAAGGACCCAGGTTCGGATTATAAGGCAGACCGTCTGTGATAGAAGCTGCATCGCCGAGGTGATGATAATTATCGAGAACAGAGTTGGAAAGCGTTTGCGCCATGTGTTCTATAATCTCCGCCTGAGCTACCAGTTGCAAAGTTCCGTGTTCGATATATTGCAGGATATCGGGCGTTCCGTCCGGACGGTGAAGCGCTACATAGCGTTGCTTCTGGCTGACAAAAGTTTCATCGCGCATCGGCTTGAAGTATTCCCACGACTGAACGAGGTTCTGCACCACGCCGATGTTCGACCCGGTTTCAATATCAAAGTCTCCGGCATCGAAGAATCCGCCTACATTCAGTCCTGGTATGAGTTGCAATCCCTTGTACGGAGTGTCGGTCGTCGGCCCTTGCCAGTGAAGGTCGAAGTGGTCGGTGTTGGGCGGAGCTTGGAGATAACCGTCCTTGAAGGGTTCTCCGTGCCATACGCGGTATCCTTCTTTCACATACATGTGATCCATGTGTATCGGTATCCAAACATCACTGGTGGCATCGGTCATTTTGTCGTAAACATTGTCGCCTATCAGGAAGTTATTCGTCTTGAGGTCACCATATTTGATATAATACACACCGGGGTCTCGAACAGGAGTAAAGTCGAACTTCACATAGTTATATTTATAGTATCTGCCCCATGGCTCTATCTTGCCGGTGAATACTTCGGCTGACTTTCCGTCCTCTCCTACCTTATATATAGATGCTTTTTCAGCGGCTTGTCCATCTTGTCGAGTTCGATAACCGACACCTTCGGTTGCGAAGGGATGTAACCCACTTGCGAGAAGCCGATATTGGGTTCCCGCACCCAATTGTCGATGGTATTTCCTTCGATTGTCCAAGTCAGTACCCTGCCCTCCTTGCCTACCGGAAACACGCTGCGCACCACGAACCAACCGTTCTGTGCAAGCATACGACCGTCAAAGAACAAGAGGTCGGCCTCTTCCGAGGTTATTGCAACCAGACGTTCGGGTGTGTCGGACGCAAGCACCAACTTATGCCCGCTATCAATCGGCAACGGGTCTACAAAGACACCTGTACCCCGGTCGTCCGAAGTCGAATAACCTTTAAACTGCTTCTTCTTCTCGTTGTTGGGTCTTGTTCTCGTGTCGCTCACCGCATAACGGGGGATAAGACCGGCACGTCCGTCCATCAGATAAGTTTTCCCCAATA
The DNA here is from genome assembly GCA_021203515.1 of Bacteroides sp. Lineage (GTDB taxonomy): Bacteria > Bacteroidota > Bacteroidia > Bacteroidales > Bacteroidaceae > Bacteroides. The sequence goes on from JAJQAY010000010.1 coordinate 30,839, forward strand.
CTGCGACGGCAAGAACTCAATATTAAAACCGGCATCCCCTTCGAGCTCTTCCGGAAGAGGTTTATCCAGATAAACGGATATTTCGACCCCTTTGCCTTTGGGCGTAACGATTATCCGCGAATCAAAATCATAATACGGATACCTCAGCGACACTTCAATGGAGGTGTGCACCGTGTCTACCGTGCGTCTTGTCATCTCAGGAACAAGGTCCCACTGTTTAGGAGTGTTAGAAAGTCGTACGGCCCCCGTCGCTGTTCTCACTCCATGATGAATTAGCTCGATACCGGAGTTCTTCTCGTCATTAAACCCTGCGTCATACTGATTACTGAATACAAGGACATTAAATCCCTGCGTCTCGAAATACCCGAAGTCATTGAGTTTCAGCTCCTTCTGCCTCGTCCCATTGCTACATGCCGATAGCAATGCGATTAATACAAATAATACTACGTTTCTCATGTTTTTACGTTAGTTTATGCCTGTTTTATTTCATAAAGAAAAGAATAAAGAAAGGAAATAGCTATAAAAACTGCAAATTATTTGCCTTTTTTTTATAGTTTTTGTTTCAAGTTGACTTTATCACAACCGGGTTTGCCCTCTTTTCAAAAGTATCATAAGTTTAATAATATCTCACAAAGAGGCAACGCTTAATTGCATTTTAATTTTATCTTTGCATACAAAAAAGAAGGACTATGAATAAACTACGTAACCGCATTTCCACTTGCCTATTGCTGGCATTGCTTCTCGCAACGACCACTCTTTCGGCACAAAGCAAGTTGCTGCAAGAGCTGGGCAGCATTCCCGCCATTACGGAAACCAAGCCGCTGGAAACCACCGAGTTCTCCGAAAAGTATGTAACTTACTTTACGCAACCGCTAGACCATCGTCATCCCGAGAAAGGTAGTTTCCGCCAACGGGTCATCGTTGCCCATGCAGGTTTGACCGCCCCACGGTGATTGTGACCGAAGGTTACGGGGCCTCCTATGCCCTCAATCCCAAATATCGCGAAGAACTGTCCAAGATACTCAATACCAACATCGTGTTTGTGGAGTACCGCTATTTCCTTGAATCGACACCCCAACCGAAAGACTGGTAATACCTGACGGCAGAGAACTCTGCCGACGACCTGCATGCCGTCCTCCCCGCCTTCAAGAGCATCTATCCCGGCAAATGGATTGCAACAGGTATCAGTAAAGGCGGGTAGACTACCCTACTCTACCGCACGTTCTATCCGAACGATGTGGATATCTCCGTTCCCTATGTAGCTCCACTTTGCTACGGTGTGGAAGACGGACGGCACGAACCTTTCATCCGGAAAGTATCGACTGCCGAAGACCGCAGGAAGATTGAAGATTTCCAGTTGGAAGCATTGAAACGGAAAGCAACGCTGCTGCCCCGCTTCGAGAAGTATTGCACGGAGAAGGGATACCAATATCGCGCGCCTATTGAAGAGATATACGACTTTTCGGTACTGGAATACTCCTTCGCCTTTTGGCAATGGGACACTCCCGTCAGTAGTATTCCTAGCGTGACGGCCTCGGATGATGAGATTTTCAACTACTTGCTGGCTATCTCCGAACCGTCATATTTTGCTACCAACAGTCCGGAGGAGTCCTTCTTCGTACAGGCGGCCCGTGAACTGGGATACCACGGTTATGACACCCGCCCTTTCAAGAAGTATCTTTCCATCAAGTCCGGCAAGGGTTATCTGCATCGCCTGATGCTGCCCGAGGAACTGAAAGACATGCCTTTCGACAAGACCTTAAGCAAGAAGATTACGAAGTTCCTGAAAGAGAATGACCCGAAAATGATATTCATCTACGGTGAAAACGACCCGTGGACGGCAGCGGGAGTCACTTGGCTGAAAGGGAAAAAGAATATCCGTGTATTCATCCAGCCCGGTGGCAGCCATCTGGCACGCATCAATACGCTACCCGAGGCTGAAAAGGAAGAGGTGATGACGCTGATTAATGAATGGTTGGAAGAAAAGTAAAGATATAAATACTTTTCAGCATCACCATTCGATGAACTTCCCTCTTTCCCTGCGCTTCTGTAACTCTTCTTTCAAGAAACGCTGGCGGTCTTTGGCTATATACCGACGGGCGAAGATGTTGGGCACAGCTACCCCCAATGCGATGCAGAGAATTATCAATGAAGCAGTGATGCCGTTGGAGACCACCGCCGTCACCTCGCCCACTACACCGTGTATATTGATAAGCTCGAAAAGTGCGCGATACATCAGCACGCCCGGTATCATCGGAATGACCGAAGGAATGGTAAGCACATGGTTGGGAACATGAAACCAGTGAACGGCCTTCACTGCAATCAGGCTCACCACCATGCTGCCCATGAAAGAACCGATTACCGGACCCATCCCCAGCTCGAAATTGACGAAGTTGCGCGTACATACCGCAATGATACCCCTACTGCAACCACCCACAACAGACGACGCTGGATATTGAATATCATAGAAAAGCCCATAGCCGAAATGGCTGCGGCAATGGCATATATATAGTAAGGATCGTGGGGCACCATGCTCAGTTCGCTGAACTTCTTGTCAATCACCACATCTTCCATAGCAAGAAAGCGTATGGCTATGACAATGCCGAAAGCCATGGCGCACACCATTAGTACCGTATTGACAGCGCGCACAATACCCACCTGTATGTAATTGTCAATCATGTCGTTCACAAAGTTTATGATAGGAACGCCCGGCACAATGAACAGCGCACAAGCCAACAGCGGATGATACGGAGTTGTGGAAAGTCCGGAGAAGGACGTTGCATAAGCCAGGCAGGTGGCAACCAACGCAGCAATCGCAATACTCATATAGAGATTGATGCCGAACTCCACGCAACGGGCACGAACGCGGAAACCTGCAAAAGCGGCAATCGATGCAAACAGAAACGCAATCCAGTCGCATCCGAACAGTTTGCAGAAACCGCCACAAGCAAATCCGGCTCCGATGGCTACGACATAAGGGCATAGTTCCGCTTCATATATCCTATCCTTTCCAACTCTTCTTCATATTTATCGAGGGAATAGTCTTGTTCGATAGCCCGCCACGATAGTTTGCTAATCGCAGAAATGACAGTCATATTGATGCCATGCTTCTCGCATTTCTGAAATTTGGAGAACGAATGTGCATCGTCACTCACGTTTACCACCAGCATCGTATAACTTACGTCGATGTGCAACTTCTCTTCCGGGGGTCCCAGATAGGCGGCAACGCGGTTCATGTTTCTTACAATACGGTTAGTGTCGGCACCACTTTCAACGAGTAGTTTTCCTGTACGAAGCAGCAAGTCGAGCTTCCTGCGCAAAATAAAGACTTGTTCTGTTGATGTATTATCCATTCAAATTCCTGCTTTAAAATATCTTTTTACCTTTTGGGAGTGCAAAGATAAGCAAAATGTAGCTCTGCGCACCGACGCTGTACAAGAAATAATTATCACCGCAGTGAAAAAAGATTTAGAGTGCAGTGAAAAACTTTTTTCACCGCACTCTAAATAATATGGGACAGAACTTCCTAAGATTTCTTCCCTTGATTGGCTACCGCCTCCATCAATTTCTTTATTTCCTCCGGGTCGCCCAGGAAATAATCTTTCGTCAGGTTCGGTTCGTCGTCGAACTCAAAGACATAGGGCACAGCCGTAGGCAGGTTCAGATGCGCAATGTCTTCGTCCGATATATGTTTCAAATGCTTGATGATGCCACGCAAACTATTGCCATGAGCCACTACGAGCAATTCGTCGGTAGTCTTCAGATTGGGAAAGATGACACATTTCCAGTACGGCATGATGCGCTCAATCGTATCTTTCAACGACTCCGTGCGGGGCAGTTCGGCACCGGGCACTTCCTTGTAGCGGTCTTCAAAGCGCGGATTGCGCGGGTCGTCTTCCGCCAACGCATGTGGAGCGATGTCGTAGCTACGGCGCCACACCAGCACTTGTTCGTCACCATATTTCGCTGCCGTCTCCGCCTTGTTCAGCCCCTGCAACTGTCCGTAATGCTTCTCGTTCAGTCGCCATGATTTCTCTACGGGTATCCAGTCCTGGTCGAGACGGTCGAGCACACCGTTCAATGTCTTTACGGCACGCTTCAAGTAAGAAGTATATGCCTTTTGGAAGTGAAAACCTTTCTCTTTCAATAGTTCACCCGCTTTGACGGCTTCGGCAACTCCCTTTTCCGTCAAATCCACATCCATCCAGCCAGTGAAACGGTTTTCTTTGTTCCATGCACTCTCGCCGTGGCGGAGCAATACAATTCTTTTTATGTCTGATAATCTCCTTTCTGTTTCTATGTAAAACACTTACTCATCACCACTTGTTCGCTCCGATAGGGACACAAAAAACAGACCATCCGTTTACCCGAAACAGATGGTCTGTTTGCATCAAACACATGATGCGTTTACCTTGAACAGATGATGCGTTTTGCCCCAACACATCATCTGTTTTGATTTCATCTTAGATGAACCAGCGAACGTAGCAGAAGTCCTGACGATGAGGCAGGTCTGCATTCTTCGGGAACATACGGTAGGATACCTTGAATCTACCTGCATTCTCCAGCTTATGCTTAGCCTGGAATGTATAGAGGTCGCCTTCTTTCTTCACTACCTCGAATGGTTCCACAGAGTAGATGTGCTGCTTGCCTTCTTGAGACACATAAGTAATCACCAGTTCCAGACCAATGGCATCGTTCAACCCCTTCTCATCAATCACGTAAGTAATGGTGTATTCCTTACCGCTTTCGAGAGAACCTGTTGCCAAGTCTTCAAGCTTGTCGCTCGATACGACTTCGATGCTATCCCACTTCGATGCAACTTCTTCCTTCCATGCTGCAATTTCCTTAGCCTTGGCATAGTTGTTGGCAGCCAATGCGTGGAAACGTTTTGCTTCTTTCGTATAGAACTTGCTGAAGTAATCATCCAACTGACGCTTCATCGTATAGTGAGGAGCAATCTGAGCGATAGAATTCTTGATAGTCTTCACCCAACCTTCGGAATATCCCTTCTTGTTGCGTGCATAATACAACGGCAGGATTTCCTGTTCAAGAATGCTGTAGATAGTGGCAGCGTCCAACTGGTCTTGGTGTTCCTGGTTCTGATAAGTACGCTTTTCGGTCAATGCCCAACCGGCACCTTCGCGATAGCCTTCCAACCACCAACCGTCGAGTACGGAGAAGTTTACCACACCGTTCATCAACGCCTTCTCGCCGGAAGTACCGGATGCTTCGAGCGGACGTGTCGGAGTGTTCAACCAAATATCCACACCGGATACCAGGCGACGGGCCAACTGCATATCGTAGTTCTCCAGAAAGATAATCTTACCCAGGAATTCCGGACGACGGGAGATTTCAATAATTCGCTTAATCAATCCCTGACCTGCACCATCGTGTGGGTGAGCCTTGCCGGTGAAGAGGAACTGTACCGGATAATCGGGGTTGTTTACAATCTTGGACAGACGGTCCAGGTCGGTGAACAGCAAGTGTGCACGCTTGTAAGTGGCAAAACGACGTCCGAAACCGATTAACAGTGCGTTCGGGTTAATCTTATCCAACAGAGATACGATGCGTGAGGGGTCTCCCTGGTTCTTCAACCAAGTTTCACGGTATTGCTTGCGAACATAGTCTACCAACTTGTTCTTCATTGCCATATGCGTCTTCCAGATTTCTTCATCGGGCACGTTGTAGATAGCTTCCCAAATCTTAGGATTGGATTGGTCGTACAAGAAGTTTTCATCGAAACGGGCAGCATACAGACGCTTCCATTCCGTTGCACTCCATGTGGGGAGGTGAACACCGTTCGTCACGTAACCTACGTGGCTTTCTTCCGGGAAATAGCCTTTCCAGATGGAAGAGAACATTTCCTGGGAAACCTTTCCGTGCAACCAGCTCACACCGTTTACTTCCTGAGAAGTGTTGCAGGCGAAGACTGACATACAGAAGCGTTCGCCCTTATCACCTGGATTGCTACGTCCGAGGTCCATGAGGTCGTCCCAAGTGATGCCCATCTTGGCAGGATAACCATCCATATACTTGCCGAAGAGACCTTCGTCGAAGTAGTCGTGACCGGCAGGAACCGGAGTGTGCACCGTGTAGAGTGAAGAAGCGCGTACCAGCTCGATAGCCTGGTCGTAAGTCAGTCCCTCGGCAACGTAGTCGCAGATGCGTTGTACGTTAATCAGGGCTGCATGTCCTTCGTTACAGTGATATACATCTTTCTTGATGCCCAGCTTCTTCAGTGTCAATATACCACCGATACCGAGCAGAATTTCTTGTTTCAGACGGTTTTCCCAGTCACCGCCGTAAAGTTGGTGAGTGATAGGACGGTCGAACTCGCCGTTCATTTCATTGTCCGTATCGAGCAGGTAGAGGGATATACGACCTACATTTACTCTCCAAACGTTAGCATGTACGAAGTAGTCCAGATAAGGAACGCCTACCACCACCTGCTGACCGTTTTCGTCCAATACACGGTCGATGGGCAACTGACCGAAGTTCTGGGCTTCGTAGTTGGCTATCTGCTGTCCGTCCATAGACAAAGTCTGGGTGAAATAGCCGCAGCGATACAGGAAACCGACTGCACACAAATCTACGTTGCTGTCGGAAGCTTCTTTCAAATAGTCTCCGGCAAGTACGCCAAGACCTCCTGAGTATATTTTAAGTACCTGATTTAAGCCATATTCCATGCTAAAGTAAGCAATAGAAGGACGGTTCTTGTCAGGAGCCACATCCATGTAAGTGCGGAACTTTGAGTACACATCTTCTATTCTGCGCAAGATAACCTTATCATTTGCAAGTGCTTCGAGTTTAGCATAACTCATACGTTCCAACAGAAGGGCAGGGTTCTGTCCTACTTCTTTCCAAAGAGCAGGATCAAGGTCTCTGAACAATTCGGTAGCCTCGTAGTTCCATGACCACCAAATGTTGCGTGCAAGTTCCGACAATTTCTCCAGTTCGGCAGGAACATGAGATTTCACATTCATATCTTTCCAGTTAGGAGTGTTTACATTACTAACTTTAATCTTCATTATATAATTCTTGATTGATTAATAATTACGTTAACCTAATTGACGCTTCATGGCATTGCGCAGGGCAATGTCGTAAGCCTCATAATAATATTGCATAAAGTGCTTCCACAAAGCCTGCTCTGCTACCATGCCGGCACGCTTGCGGATTTCTTTTATTTCTGCATCGCTTTTTGTAGAGAGCAAAGCAATGGTATCCTTTATGCCGTCTGCCACTTCGGAATAGTTGTAGTCCGAACGGTGCAGTACCTCCACTCCGTCGTCAATGCCATGCTGGTTCTTCAGGCTGTTCACCCAAAGTCCGAAGCCTGCAAGGTCGGTCGTGATGGTCGGCACACGGAAAGCTACGCTCTCCAGAGGAGTGTATCCCCACGGTTCATAATAGGAAGGATAGACACTGAGGTCTTCACCCAGTATCAGGTCATAATATTGCTTATTGAGAATACCGTCTTTGCCATCCAGATAGCATGGCACGAAAATTATCTTCACTTTATCTTCCGGACGGTTGCCCATGCCCATGTACTTCAGCATGTCCAACACTTGGTCGTGTGTCATGTTGTGCAGCCAATGGGTGATGAAGGGAACTTCGAGCGGTGTAGTAAATTTCTCGTCTTTTTTCTTGAGACGTTCCTGCAAGTCTTCGCGGGGGTCTCTTACCCAACTGGGTACGCTGACAACAGCCAGGACATTCTTCTTTAAGTCTTTGTCGCGGTTCAGGCGATTCAGTGATTCCAGGAAGACGTCGATGCCTTTGTTCTTAAATTCATAGCGCCCGCTAGTGCCGACAATCAGCGTATCGTCGTCCATGTCTTGTCCCAACAAGCAGTTTGCCACCCGCAACATGGTGGAGCGGGCACGCTTGCGCTTACCGGTAAAGGTGGAGCCTTTGGGTACGAAGTCATCTTCAAAACCATTCATCAATATGACGTCAGCCGACTTGTCGAGCAACTCTTTGCATTCGTTGTTCATTATTTCACTTACGGTGGTAAAGCAGTCCACGTAGTGCGTCGTCTGTTTTTCGATAGAATGTTTGGACTCCATGTTCAATTCCTGCGCCATCTGATCACCGTTGTATGCGAAGAGGTAGTCGTAGAGCGGCTTGTTATTGCCGGCTATGGAACGCCCGATAGAAGTGGCGTGGGTAGTGAATATCGTAGCAATCTCCGGTACAACCGTCTGCAGATAGAGGGCAGCCATGCCCGTCATCCATTCATGTGCCTGAAAAACAACCTTATCCGTTTCCGTCAGATTGTAGCGATAGAAGCTCTCTATCACCTTGCCGGTGGCATAGGCAAACATGGATGCTTCGTCGTAATCGCCGTATGCATGCAGTGAATCCACTTGGTAGCGGTTCCACATTTCTGTGTAAACTTCATCTTTTTGTGGAAAGAATGGTTGGAAATCAACCAATATAACGATGGGTTCTCCCGGAATATTCCAACGACCGACTCTCACTGAGAGATTGTCTTTCTTTATCGCGTGTTTCTTCCATGCTGCGCAAAGGTTATCGGACTCGATGAACAAAGGATTTCCCTTTCCTTGCCAGAAATCCGGACCAATAAAAAATAGTCTATCGCGGAATTTCGCCTGCAACGTATTCGCTCTCGTCGACAAAACCGTATAGATACCGCCTACTTTATTACACACTTCCCAGCTCGCTTCGAAGATGTAATCGGGGGTAAGTAGTTCTTTAGCCATTATGTTATAATCTCTTTATCGTAATTACGGGTGCAAAAGTACGCATTATTCTTTGAAAAATAGCCTTTTAATCGAAAAAACTGATTAAATATATATAACAATCGTTTGCGGAAATATTACGAATTGGCGTAGAAAGCCCGTCAATTCTAAGATGTACGGTATTTCAGTCCGCAAGCCCGGGTCTCATCGTCTGTCAGCCCAGGGCTCAACACACCTCAGCCCGGGCTTCAGCAGTCGTCAGCCCAGGCATTTCAAGCGGTGAGCCCAGGCTTTTTAACCCATAAACCCTAGCATTTAAAACGAAAATCCCCGGAGTTTCGATTGGAAACCCCAGGGATTTATTATCTTCAAGTATAGTGATTATACCATCAATGCGGCTACCAACGCCAAGATAGCGTAGAACTCCGGAAGAGCGGCATAAATCATCGTATTGGTCTGCACATCGTGTCCCTGGGCAATACCGGCGATACCATTGGCACAAACCTGTCCCTGACGGATAGCAGAGAACAAACATACCAATCCTACGCCCAGACCGATGCCGAGCATCAAAGGACCGTCAGTCGCAAAGTTTCTGCCCATAGATATCAGGAAGGCAACGAAGCCGTAAAGTCCCTGAGTAGCCGGAAGTGCCGACAAAATCATATAACTAGCCGATTTGGAAGGGTCTTTCTTCAACGCACCTTCCGCTGCATTTCCTGCGATTGTCGTACCAAAACAACTACCAATTCCCGCAAGACCCAACATCAGGCCTAAGCCGAGATAACCTAAAATTTCATTCATAATGTTTATAAATTTATTTGTTTTTAATTTATTTGTTTCTTAACCACGGAGAACGGATTGTAGGCTTCGCCCTTGCCGTTGTAACCGGAATTCTTAAAGTATTCTACAAATGTCAGACGAAGCGGATGCACAAAGGCACTCAGGCAGGACATGGCAATGTTCAGCGAATGGCCGAATACCAATATCAGTCCGCAGAACAACCAGCCGATAGCCGGACCTGCCGCATCGTTCACCATAAAGGCAAGCTGATTGAATACACCGCCTAGCATGGCACCGGCCAGGCCGAGCGCATACAGACGAATGTACGAAAGGATATCTCCCATCAATCCGGTAGCCATATTATAGGTATCCCATACTCCGGCACCGATATTGACGAATACATTCCGATGAATGTTATTCAGCAGATAGATGCCAATGGCAGCAATACCGCCAATCACAATAAACGCCCAGGTCGATACGTCTTCTGAGATGACTTTGAAGAAGGAAAGTCCGCCGGTACAGATGAAACCGACTACCAACAGCAGCCAACCCCATGCACTAAGCGACTCCTTGAAGCCAAACCGTACCGTTTGTCCGATGGCCTTCACCGTCATGGCAATGCTGATATGTACCACACCGATAATCAGTGCCAACAGCATTTGCTTGTCATAGGAGGTTTCGCCTATTTTACCCACAATCATAAACTGCTTCAGCTTCTCCGGTATTTCCAGGTCGAACAGGCTGACACCGAAGAACGTTCCCAGCACAGCACCGATAACGGCCGTGAAGATACCCAGCGTAATTACAAGGTTCATCATACCTCTCATTGACTTCGACATCTTCTTCTTCAAGAAGAAACCAAGCGCAATCAGCACCAGACCATACCCCGCGTCTCCCATACAGAAAGCGAAGAACAGTGAAAAGAACGGTGCAAGTATCGGCGTGGGGTCAAACTCGGCATAGTCGGGCATACCATACATTTTGGTAAGCACCTCGTACATACGGGTAAATGCGTTATTCTTCAGCTTGATAGGAGCATTGTCTTCCCTCGTGGCATTTCTTACTTCGTAATACACGCCACTATCGTCGAGCAACTTCCTTACGTCGGCTTCATTATCTTCCGGTATCCAGCCTTCCAGCAACACAACGGCTCCTTCCGCCTTCTGTTCGCTATTCAGCTTCACTTTCAGCAGGTCGATATCACCGTCCAGTTGGTGGCTGTAATACTCCAACGTGCGATAATTGGCACGGCAGAATGCCTTCATGTCCGCATCTGCCTGCACAATCTGCGCTTCTATCTCTTCTTTCTTACGCGTCAGTTCAAGCAGACTTAATGACGGCAAGCGAAGAGGTTCCATATCCAGTTGAGCCGGTTGCGGAGTGACGGTCACGAAATAAAGGCGTCCGCCGTTTTCCTTCACAACGATGGCGCTGTACTCTTCGGCCCACGCTTCGTCGTAATCCCTCTCAGGGCAGGTGTAGAACTGCACATACCATCCCGCATCTTCCAGTTTACGAACGGCTTCCCAATCAAAATTTCCCCAGATTTCCATCTGTGCAATATCCTTATTGACAGTGGGCAGTTGTTGGTTCAGCTCTTGTATCCGGGTCTGCAAGTCTTCGTAGGCTTCGATAACGGCATCCGCAGTCTGTTCGGCGTGTACCGCTTCCTCCGGCTGCTTCTCGGCCAGGTTATACATGCTTTGAAGCATATTCTTGTAGAGATTGCGCTTCTGCATGAATTGCTGCAAGGTGTCGTCCATTTCTCCACGCTGCTTCTCTACGATATGCACTACTCCCAGCTCCCTGATTTGCTCAAGGAACGTTTCGTACTCCTTATGAAATACAAGGAACGTGAGTTTCTTCATTCTGATAATCATGCTTCTGCCTCCTTCCTTTTCTCTTGGTGGGACTTCATGATTTTCTGCGACGACTTGGAGAGGTTCTCCTCGTCTTCCATAAACCGCTTGATTTTGCGCAGAGCGTCCTGATAGCCCGGAATTTGTACTTTCTCAAAAAGATTTACCTTTTGGGTAGTCTTCTTGCGCGCATGTTCCAACAAGTTCAGCTTGGCAACGGTGAATTCCCGTTCGATAGCCGTGTGTGCCAGTTCCTTGAGCAGGTGCAATCCGTCCGCATACCACTTGGGCACATTGAACAGACTGTAGGGGCGTATCTCGAAATCTATGTTTTCGAGCAACGGCACCCGCACACCGGCAATCTTCTTCACACCGAGATGAACGTCGCTGACCTTTATCAATGAGGCATCAAACTCATTCCAAAGGGCGAACATGGCGTCATAAGCCTGAATTTCCTTTTCCAACCTCTCGTCCAGCGCGGCAGCATCCGCTTTGCAGCGCTTCACTTCCATACGCAAGGCACTCTCCTTGTTCTTGATGATGGGGAGTGTACGCACGCGCACCTTCAGTTGCTTTTCCAACTGCTGGAGGGAAGTCTTGTTATATTGAAACTTAATAGCCACTTCTCTTAGTTATTAGTGATAAGTTATTAGTTATTTGCTTTCGGCCAGAATTCATCCACAAGCTCTTTCTTGATGTTGACTTCTTCCGGACGAAAATACTTGCCCAAGAGACTCCATGCTACATCGAGCATTTCAGTAGTATCGAGGTTGACGTCGATGGCCAGCAACTGGTTGGAGTAATCCTTGGCAAAGGCAAGAGTACGTTCGTCGTAGTTCGTCAGGTCGAAACCGTTCTCTTGTTTAGTCTTGGCATTGGCAGCATCAGCGTACAAACGCACGGCGGCATTCATCACCTGCGGGTGGTCTTTACGCGTCTTCTTACCCGTAACGAGCTGTTTCAGACGAGACAACGAACGGAACGGGTCTACAATAACCTTACCAATGTCACTGTCACGACGCAGGAACAACTGACCTTCCGTGATGTAACCCGTATTATCAGGCACCGCATGCGTAATATCGCCACCTGACAGCGTAGTCACCGCAATAATCGTGATAGAACCGCCACTGGGGAACTGCACCGCCTTCTCGTATATCTTCGCCAAGTCCGAATAAAGAGAACCCGGCATAGAGTCTTTCGAAGGAATTTGGTCCATACGGTTGGACACGATAGCCAACGCATCGGCGTAAGAGGTCATATCGGTCAATAGCACCAGTACCTTTTCATTATTGTTTACTGCAAAATATTCGGCAGCCGTCAGCGCCATATCCGGGATCAACAGACGCTCCACCGGAGGATTTTCAGTCGTATTCATAAAGCTGACGATACGGTCGAGCGCACCGGCGTTGGAGAATACGTTCTTGAAGTACAGGTAGTCATCGTTCGTCATACCCATACCGCCCAAGATAATCTTGTCAGTCTCCGCACGCAACGCCACGTTTGCCATTACCTGATTGAACGGCTGGTCGGGGTCTGCAAAGAACGGGATTTTCTGTCCGGACACCAATGTGTTGTTCAGGTCGATACCTGCAATACCTGTTGCAATCAGCTCCGAAGGCTGTTTACGGCGTACCGGGTTCACGGACGGGCCACCAATTTCCACTTCTTCGCCCTCGATGGCAGGACCACCGTCGATAGGGTCGCCAAAGGCGTTGAAGAAACGTCCGGCAAGCTGTTCGCTCACTTTGATTGTAGGCGCTTTGCCCAAGAATACCACTTCGGCATTGGTGGGGATACCTTCCGTACCCTCAAACACCTGCAAGGTCACTTCGTCTCCGGCAATCTTCACAATCTGTGCGAGCTTGCCGTTCACGGTTGCCAACTCGTCATACCCTACCCCTGTCGCTTTGAGCGAACACGTGGCTTTCGTAATCTGAGTAATCTTGGTATATATCTTTTGAAATGCTTTTGTTGCCATCTATTTATTTACAATTTAGCAATTTACAATTTACAATTTTCTCATTCTACTCTTTACCACCTATCTCAAGTACATGCCGAACGGCCAATTGTACTTTGTAAATGGTAAATTGTACATCTTCTTAGGCTTTACGTTCTTCAATCAATTCCTGCAATTGCTTGCGGAACTTGTCATACTCTTCGGACTTGAACTTCGAGTAGTTCATCTGTTTGCAGATGTTAATCATCTTCTTGAAATAATCCATTACATCGTTGAAGTTGTCGAATTCAAATTCCGTATGGCAGATGTCAATCACCATATTCAGGATTTCATCCTGGCGTTCCATAGGAGTTACGGCGTCGATATCGTCGAAAGCATCCTGTTGCAGGATAACGAAGTCAATCAATTCCGATTTCCAGAAAGTCACGTGATATTCCACAGGTACACCGTCGTCACCGAGGATGTTAATCTGTTCGGCAATCTCCTTACCACGCTGCAGGCGGGTCTTGATTTCGTTCACCTTGCCAATCCATTCGCCATTGATGCGCTTACTGATATAATCCTCAAATTCAGGATATTCGATATATTTGGAGTAAGAGTCAATCGGGTTCACGGCAGGATAACGCTTCTTGTCCGCGCGGTCTTGTTCAAGTGCGTAGAAGCAGCGTGCCACCTTCTTCGTATTCTCCGTCACCGGTTCTTTCAAGTTACCACCGGCAGGAGATACCGTACCGATAAAGGTAATAGAACCCGATTCACCATTGTTCAGCTTCACGTATCCGGCACGTCCGTAGAAGTTGGAGATGATAGAAGACAAGTCCATCGGGAACGCATCAGGTCCGGGTAACTCTTCCATACGGTTGGACATTTCGCGCAATGCCTGCGCCCAACGGGAAGTGGAGTCTGCCATTAGCAACACCTTCAGACCCATGCTGCGGTAATATTCCGCAATCGTCATAGCCGTGTACACAGATGCCTCACGGGCAGCCACCGGCATGTTTGAAGTGTTGGCGATGATAATCGTACGTTCCATCAACTTACGTCCCGTATGCGGGTCCACCAGTTCGGGAAACTCCGTAAAGATTTCCACAACCTCGTTGGCACGTTCACCACAGGCGGCAATGATTACGATATCCGCTTCCGCCTGTTTGGAGATAGCATGCTGAAGCACCGTCTTACCTGTACCGAACGGGCCGGGGATAAATCCCGTACCACCTTCCACAATCGGATTGACCGTATCAATTACACGCACACCAGTTTCCAACAATTTAAACGGACGCGGTTTCTCTTTATAGTTCATCATGGCACGTTTCACCGGCCACTTCTGAATCATGTTCACATTCACATCGTTGCCTTCCTCATCGGTCAGCACGGCAATGGTATCTTCAATGCTGTAATCGCCTTCCGCCACGATAGACTTCACGGTGCACATCCCTTTCTGTTCGAAAGGCACCATGATTTTCAGCGGTTGGAAGTTCTCGTCCACCTGTCCTAGCCAAGCGGCAGCTTCTACTTTATCACCCACTTTTGCCAGAGGCACGAAATGCCACTTGCTTCCCTTGTCCAGCGGATACGTATATTGTCCGCGTTTCAGGAAGACACCGTCCATCTTGTCGAGGTCATTTTGCAGACCGTCGTAATTCTTCGAAAGCATACCGGGACCCAAAGTCACCTCAAGCATATGTCCGGTAAACTCGGCATCGGCTCCCACTTTCAGTCCGCGAGTGCTTTCAAACACCTGCACATAGACCTGGGTGCCTACCACCTTAATCACCTCCGCCATCAACTTGTCTCCGCCGGTCGAGATATAACAAATCTCGTTCTGCGCCACAGGCCCGTCAACGACAAGGGTTACCATGTTGGCTATAACGCCACTAACAGTTCCTTTTGTTACCATATAATTATGTAGTTTATTTTATCTGAATTCTGCGGGTATCTGTACCTCGTCCTTCAAAGACGCTATGATGCTGCGGAACAGTTGACTACCCTTTTCCTTATCCAATGAAATCCAACGCTCTATCATTTCCAATTGCAGCAGAAAGACAAACAGGCGCTCCACCGTGAAATAATCGAAGAAGGTTGCCTCCTCCATCCAGTTCCAGCGAAGTTGGTCTATCTTCTTTTCACGTTCCACCAGCTCTTCCGTCTCGCTAATCTTCACCAGTTGATCAAGAATTTCCACTTCGCCACTCAAACCGAAGTCACGGGCAGCCGAAGTGCGCAAAGCCTCGCAAACCTCCGTATCGCCCACTATCAGCGTGGCAACATCCAGTTTGAACTTCCGCGCAGTCAGCGCAGTCAACACATTATTTATAATAAGGTTGAAGCCGAACCATTCCGATATGAACTCGTTGCCGTATTTCATGGCATAAGCATAATAAAGCGCTGCCAAGCGGTCTTCGTTCATTCGTTCATCTTCGGCGGGCAGATTGAAGTATTCGGATATAAAAGTGGAAAGGTAAGACGGAAATACACGGTCAGGCAACTCATCGCCATCCTTCAGAGCCGAAATATACTCTGTCAATTCCTCCGCAGAATAAACTCCGCGCGTATCGATGACGGCATCCTTGTCCTTTAGCAGCTTCAAGACATTTGCATTGTCAAAACGGAGATAAAACAAGTCCATTAACTTTTTATCTTCCTCAGACAATAACGGATAGAACTCCGTCTTGAAATCGGCTACCGTATAGCTCAGTTTACTGTCCTCCAGTGTGAGTTCGGGCAAACCGGCTACCAAGTAATAGTATTTACTCATATCCTGTGGGAGTTTTAAAACAGCATTTCCACTAATTGCGGACGCAGGAATTCTTTGAAGTAGTTCATAAATTCTTCTTCCCCGAAGTTCACTTTATAAGAACCGTCGGCAGGCGAAACAGAGAACAGCGTCTTGATGCCGTTCACTTGTTCTATCTTCACACTCTTGTCCAGCAACCCTTTTGCCTGGGCGGCAAAATACTTTTTCAGACTTTCCGCATCGGCTGTAGAGATAACGATAGGTTCGTTCACACTCCACTTAGACGCCAATGCCACGATGAAAGCATTGAGAAAGTCCTTGTTGGCTGCAAAGGCTTTCACGTCGGCATCTACAATCTTATTCGTCACCAACGTGGCGATTTCGGATTTCAATGCATTGACAGCCTGACCGGCAAACAACTTTAATTCTGATTTTGTATTCTCTGCCAGTTCATCGGCAGACTTACGAGCGGCAGCCATAACAGAGTCTGCTTCCTTACGGGCATTCTCCACAATCGTTTTGGTCTCTTCCTGAGCTTTTGCGATAAGTTTCTGGGCTTCTTCATTTCCCTTCTCCACCCCTTCACGATAAATCTTATCAGTCAGCTCTTGAATCTTGTTTTCCATATTTACAGGAGTTATTATTATGATTATATTATAATTACTTGTATGACTTTTCCGTCCTCATTAGATTTACGCCAAAAATACAAAAAACCATTTGATATTAGGCAAGAAGGACGGGATAAAAGTGTCCAAAATTCCAAAAAAACATCGTTATTCACCAATTTTATTCCGCAAAGATGCCAATGATGTAACAAATAGAAAACAAAAAAAGCCCCCCCCACATCTTTCGATATGGGGGGACTCTCTAAAACGGCGACTACCTACTCTCCCACTGTTACGCAGTACCATCGGCGTGAT
>JAJQAY010000094.1 GCA_021203515.1 Bacteroides sp.
CCTCCTCCTGGGAGGAGGGGTGCCCAAAGGGCGGGGTGGTAGGTGAGAAAAGAAAATCCTTTTATAAGAGATACTCCGTAGTTTTTCCTACCACCTCCCCCTTCGGGTACTCCTCCTCCCGGGAGGAGGAGAGTTGAGTTACTTTCATTCATCATTCGCCGCTAAATTATCATTTTTTATCCTTCATTTCCTTCAGCACCTCTTCAGCGGAGTATGTTTTGCCTTTTCCTATTCTGATTTCTTTTAGCTCCCGAAAAGCATCTTTTCTCTGACTCTATAATGTCTACCAAAGATAATCTTTCTTTTATATCAAGGTAATAGGAAGTATGATAATTATTATCTTTGCCGTCGCTAAAACAAGACATGATGGAGAAACTTCACCCTATAATGTTTGCCGGGACGGGCAGTGATGTCGGCAAGAGTATCATTGCTGCTGCCTTTTGCCGCATTTTCAAACAAGACGGCTATCGGCCTGCTCCCTTCAAGGCGCAGAACATGGCGCTCAATTCATACGCCACTCCCGAAGGGTTGGAGATTGGCCGGGCGCAGGCTGTGCAGGCCGAAGCCGCCGGTGTTCCCTGCCACACGGATATGAACCCCCTGCTGCTGAAACCCCAATCCGACCATACCTCACAAGTCGTACTCAATGGCCGCCCCATCGGCAACCGCAATGCTTACGACTATTTTCGCAAAGAAGGACGTGATGAACTGCGCAAAGAAGTGTGTGCCGCTTTCGACCGTCTTGCTCTGAAATACAATCCCGTTGTGCTGGAAGGCGCCGGTAGCATCTCCGAAATCAATCTGCGAGACTCCGACCTGGTAAACCTGCCCATGGCGATACATGCCAGTGCGGATGTCATATTGGTGGGCGACATTGACCGTGGCGGTGTGTTCGGCAGTGTCTATGGTTCGTTGATGTTGCTTCGTCTGCAGGAACGGGAACGCATAAAAGGCATCCTTATCAATAAGTTCCGGGGAGACATCCGTCTGTTCGAGTCCGGCATCAAGATGCTGGAAGAGCTTTGCGGCATTCCCGTTGTTGGCGTAGTGCCTTATTATAGGGATATATATATCGAGGAAGAAGACTCCGTAGCCCTTGCCGCCAAATCCATGCAAGCGGAGCAGGGGAAGGTGAATATAGCCGTAGTGCTCCTGCGCCACCTCAGCAATTTTACGGACTTCAACGTGCTGGAACGTGACCCGCGCGTGCATCTTTTCTATACCAACAATACCGATGAACTGGCTAAGGCCGACATCATTATCCTGCCCGGCAGCAAGAGTACGATTGACGACCTCTACGAACTGCGTCGCAACGGAGTGGCACAAGCCGTCGTCCGTGCCCATCGCGAGGGGGTAGCCGTATTGGGTATTTGCGGCGGCTACCAGATGATGGGGCAGGAGGTGCTCGACCCCGACCATGTGAAAGGAGAGCTGGAACGCTTGCCCGGACTCGGCTTGCTCCCTGTCAGCACTCGTATGACGGGCGAAAAGGTGACACGCCAGGTACGCTTCCGCTTAGTTGAAAGTGGAAAGTTGAAAGTTGAAAGTGACCATGCGGCGTGTACGGACAGCGCAGCTAACTTTCAACTTTCAACTTTCAACTTTCAACTTATGAACGGCTATGAAATCCACATGGGGACTACCGTTCCCGTTGAAGGTGCCCCGCCTCCCCGTTGAGCCGCCTGGAGGACGGACAAACCGACGGATACATCGTAGACCGCACCTGTATGGGCACGTATATCCACGGCATTCTCGATAATTCCGCGTTTATCGACTTCCTACTCGAACCGTTTGCCGACAGACTATCCGAAGCAGGGCAGTCTTTCGACTATCATCAATTTAAAGAAGAACAATACGATAAGCTCGCCGACCACGTGCGCCGTCACGTCAACCTGCCGCTTATCTACCAAATACTGACAGAAAACCATGATTGAAGGACACGGAGACGACTCCTATAAATACAGCCGCCCGATAACGGCCAATTTCAGTTCCAACGTCTACAGCCGGGTAGACCTTTCTCTTCTGAAATCCCACTTGTGCGAACGGATTGACGGAATTGGCAATTATCCCGAGCCGGAACCTTATACGCTCGAAGCGTGCCTCGCCAGACGCCATCACCTGCCGACGGAGGCCGTTTGCGTGACGAACGGAGCTACCGAAGCCATCTACCTCATAGCTCAAACTTTCCGTGGAACGAACGCCGCCATACTTCAGCCTACATTCAGCGAATATGCGGACGCCTGTCGTATGCACGGGCATCAAGTGACTTCCATCTATCAACTGCCCACGGAGAAAGACGGGTTTCTTTTGCCCGAAGACATACGTATGCTCTGGCTTTGCAATCCGAATAATCCTACGGGCGCGGTGATAAAGAAAGAGGTTTTGACTGAGCTGATTACACGCAATTCGCAAGTTTGTTTCGTGATAGACCAATCTTACGAGTACTTCACCCTGCGTCCGCTTTTCTCTCCGGCAGAAGCGGCAAGCTATCCCAATGTGTTGCTTCTCCATTCCATGACCAAGCGTTATGCCGTTCCGGGTTTGCGTCTCGGATACGTCACGGGGTCTTCCGGACTGTTGAAACGCCTGCGCACCAACCGCATGCCGTGGTCCGTCAATCAGCTTGCCATCGAAGCCGGTTTGCACTTGCTGGAGCACAATGTGCCCCATCCGTTGGATGTACCCGCCTATTTGCAGGAGACGGCACGTCTGCGTGCCGCGCTCGAAGCCATCGACGGACTGGAGGTATGGGGCACGGAAACCCACTTTATGCTTGTCCGTCTGCGCTTTGGCAAGGCGTCTGCTCTGAAAGATTATCTTGCGGCAGAGCATGGTATCCTTATTCGCGATGCCTCCAACTTCGACGGCTTGGATGAACACTATTTCCGCATTGCCACACAGACACCGGAGGAGAATGACCGGTTGGTGACGGCAATAGCGAAATGGTTTGAAGAGTAATACCGGTGATATGGAAGATGTATTGATTATAATAGGCATCGCATTCAGCGTGAACCTTCCGTTGCTTACGGCCTGGCTGCTCGACCAATGGCTGGGAGACCATTCGTGGCTGCCGCATCTGGTCGTGGCCTTCGGCAAGATGATTTCATTTTGCGAGCATCGCCTGAATAAGGGGAAATCCCGTTTCCTGAAAGGTGCGTGCATGTCGTTGGTGCTGGTGGCGGATGTCTATCTGCTGACTTTATTCCTGCTTCGCCGGGTGGCTCTTCTATCTCCGGAACTGTTGCTGGCTTTGCAGATACTCTTTATCTTCTATTGCCTGGCAGGCACAACCTTAATCCGTGAAGTTCGCGATGTTTTCAAGGCTGTGGATCGCTCTCTGGAAGAGGGGAGGCGGCAGGTTGCCCGCATCGTAGGCCGTGATACCTCCGAACTGTCGGCACAGGAAGTGCGTACGGCTGCTTTGGAAACATTGGCGGAGAACCTGAGTGACGGGGTGATTGCTCCCTTGTTCTGGTATCTGCTGCTGGGTGTTCCGGGGATGCTTGCCTACAAAATGGTTAATACACTCGACTCCATGATTGGGTATAAGAATGAACGTTATCGTCGTTTCGGCTGTTTTGCCGCCCGCTTGGATGATGTCGCCAATTATATCCCCGCACGTCTGACGGCTTTCCTCATGGTATTGGCTTCCGGTCGCTTGTCCTTGCTCCTGTTTGTGGGTAAATATGGCAAGCAACATGCCAGCCCCAACTCCGGATACCCCGAAGCTGCACTTGCCGGAATATTGAATTGCCGTTTCGGAGGTCCTCATAATTATTTCGGGGAAGAGGTTTGGAAGCCTTATATAGGCAGCAATGAACGCCCGTTGACAACGGGCGATATGCAGACGGCCGTACGCATTAACCGCCAGGCGGAGTGGATTATGATAATCCTGGTTATTGTCACGACTACTTGTCTGTACGGAATTCCATGACCCCTAAATGTCTATTCTGATAATGCCTCCATAGGGCGTTAATGCATTAAACGCCTCTTCCGTCTTGATAGTGCCTGCATAGATTTGTGCGCAAATCAGCACGCCGCCATGTGCAAAGATAGCTACCCGCTGATAGGGTTTGGTCTTTAATTCATCCAGAAACCGGCTGACACGTTGGTACTGCATGGCGAACGACTCGCCACCGGTGGCAGCCACGTTCAGGTAATCGGCATACCACTCTTGCAAGCGCGGGTCGTCGTTTTGTTCGAAGTGTTTCATTTCCCAACTGCCGAAGTTCAGTTCCAGTATCCGTTTATCGCGTTCCGCATCGGGATAGCCGCAATAGGTGGCGAGACGTACGCAACGGGTGAGTGGACTGGTATATACGTGGTCGAAAGGCAGATACGCTTTCAGGTTTTCTGCCGTCACGGCGGCTTCTTGCTCGAATGTAGGCTTCAAGGGTACATCCGTTTGTCCGTAGCATACTCCCGGGGGAACATCGACGGAGGTGTGGCGAATAAATATTACTTCCATGGCATAAACAAATAACTTATAACTTATAACTCATAACCATAATCAAACTTCCTATATAGAATGAAAGTTCGCAAAGCAGGAAAGTTGCTCCGCAGCAATCGCCCGTGTATCCCTGCAGGCGACGTTTCATCAGCCGGCACAGCAATACGAAAGTCAGTAACGGGAAGAGAGTGGCAGGCCACATCCTCAGTGGCAGGAACAGTGCAAAAGGCAGTAATCCGCAGATAAAGGCGGTCGGCAGTTCGTGCCAGTTCATACGATTATATATTACTTTGGCTTTGCTGTCCTCCTCTTTTCGGGCATATGGCAGGTAGTTGACGAGTTGGGATGCGCAGAACTTCGACCAACAGTCTCCGCTGAAGACGAGAATACAAAGTAGGTTCAGAGGGAGATTGTTCAATTGCAACAGCAATAAGAAGTAGATTATCAGTCCGATAACTCCATAACTTCCTATATGAGAGTCTTTCATAATGGCTAGCGTCCGTTCGCGGGTAGTGCCGCCGCCAAAACCGTCAAGGAAGTCGGCCAGTCCGTCTTCGTGCAGGCATCCCGTGATGAGCAGACGGGCGATAATGGCTATAATCCATGCGACGGAAATGGGTAATATCTGCCCGGTCAGCCATAACACACCAGCCATGACACCTCCGGTCAACCAGCCCACCAGCGACCAATAGGGCACTACATGCTTGAAGCATTCTGCCGGTACCTCTTTGATTTTCCAGAAAGGCAGCCGGGTGAGGAATATAAATGCGGCCAGTATATTATTCATAATGCCTTAGAAGTATTTGGTGATGGAAGCGTGTGCGAAGTTATCCATTTCATTAATCATTCTCACAGCCGAGTCGACTATCGGATAAGCACAAATTGCGCCCGTGCCCTCTCCAAGTCTTAATCCTAAGTTTAATAGTGGTTTGGCATTCATCGCATCGAGAATTAGTTTATGTCCTGCTTCGTCTCCGCAGTGCCCGAAAATGGCATATTCCAATACTTCCGGATATAATTTGCTGGCGGCAAGAATGCAACTTGTCATGATGAAACCGTCTACCAGAATAATCATTTTCAGTTCGGCCGCCTGAAGCATGGCACCTACTGCCATCACCATTTCCAGCCCACCGAAATAACGGATAATGTCGCGGGGCGAGCCGTCTCCTTTGTAATTGTCGAGCGACTGTTTCAGCACCTCGTATTTATGGCGGATGCCTGCATGGTTCAATCCGCTGCCGGCACCTACACATTGCTCCAGAGAAATGCCGGTGAAGCAAGTCATCCACATGGAAGAAGAGGAGGTGTTTCCAATGCCCATCTCACCGAAACTAAGCACATTGCGTCCCTCTTCATGGCAACAGCGCACTACTTCTGCACCTTGTTCCAGGCAGAGCTCCATTTCTTCTTCAGTCATGGCTGCTTCGTGCAGATAATTTCGCGTGCCGTGGCGTACTTTCATATTGATGATGCCTTTTTCGTAGGGCAATTCGTAGTCTACGCCCGCATCTACAATCTTCAAGGTAAAACCATGCTGACGGCAGAGAAAATTCACTCCGGCACCTCCATGAAGAAAGTTGCTGATTTGCTGCCACGTGATTTCTTTGGGAGAGAGGCTGACACCTTCTTCTACGATACCGTGGTCGGCAGCAAAGATAATGTTTTGCGGGTGTTGCAGGGTGGGGTAGCGTCTGTTGGATAAGTCCGATTTGCAACGCCAATTCTTCCAATGTTCCCAATGAACCTTTGGGTTTGGTCAGGTTGTTTATCTTATCTATCAGCACCGTGCGGATTGCTTCATCCGGCTTGTTTATATGAAATGTTTTCATCCTCTTTCTTATAATATATAATGAAATGTCTAATACTTAAAACCTAATACCTATTTCTTAATCTTCACCGCTATCCCCGATACCATCAATATAACTTCGTCCGCCTGAGCCGCAATATACTGGTTCATCCAACCTTGCATATCCGTAAACTTTCGCTGTATTTCGTTCTCCGATGTGGCGCCCATACCTATCTCGTTGGTTACAAAAATAAACGTAGCATTTTGTGCCGTGAAGCGGTCAAACTCTTCTTTGGCTTCGGCGAGTGCCCGATCTGTATCAGCCTTCAGGTCGAAGAAGAAATTCGTACACCATAGGGTTACACAGTCTATCAGAACGATACGCCCGGATAGCGAATGAGTGCTTAATGCTTTTTCCTCCTCAATATTCGTCCACTCCGGGCCGCGTCTTTCCTGGTGCCGGATTACCCGTTGACGGAACTCCTCGTCCCATATGCGTGCAGTGGCAAGATAAACAGGATTGGAGGAGAGGCTGAGTGCCAGTTTTTCAGCATAACTGCTCTTTTCCGAACGGGCTCCACCGGTAATAAGTATGATTTGTTTCATCGAATTTCTTAAAGTTTACAGGAAGCAAATGTACATGATTTCTGCGGTAGTGGCAAGAACTAGTGATTTTTTAGTGCTTTCATTTCTTCTTTTCTAAAAGATTTCATTACCTTTGTCACCGTTTTCAAGAAACATGAAGACAATATCCATTTGCGGAAGTAGCTCAGTTGGTAGAGCATCAGCTTCCCAAGCTGAGGGTCGCGGGTTCGAGCCCCGTTTTCCGCTCCAAAACAAAAAAGGAAGCTACACGATTGTAACTTCCTTTTTTGTTTATTTATTCATCACGGATTAGAACATCTTCTTTTTAGGCTTTTGCGCTTCTTTAAAAGAGTTTGCATCAAAGTTGCCATTCATCACCATTACATTAACAGATTGTGTCTTTGCTTCTTTTCCGGATATATCCGTGAAAAGAAAAACTGTGATGATTTTCTTTGTAATACCATTTTCGTTTATACAAAAAGCTTTGCCTACTGTATTTATCTTTTTCTGGGTCTCCGAGACTTCTTTAGTATCAGTATAAGGACCGGCAGCTTCAAACAAATCTATGGCTTCCTTATAAAAGCTTTCTATGCTAGGATTCTTCCCCGCATAGTCAATCGTTACTATTTCATCCATTTGCTGAATCATTTTCTTTTGCTCCTGAGGTATGTTGGGGACCAGCAAGGCCATGCTTAATGTATCCTTGCCAACAATGGCTGCATTAAATCCTTTTTTTCCGTCATATTTATCAATCAATTTATCTACCGGATCCTGAGCATTGGCGATAGATACTGTGAAAAACATTGCTATACAAATTGTTAGCACTTGAAATACTCTTTTAATCATAAGTTTTGTCTAGTTTTATAAGTGAATACTCTAATTAGAAAAATAAAATGCAAAGTAGGAGAGGGTGTGTTGCAATTCTGCTACAATGATATTACAATGGTGTTACAAAATCACGGAATTCCGTTAATATAGGACTATTTTTTACCTCTTATCCGTCTCTGCTCCGCACCTTTTCCGTATTCTCTTCGTGTTTTCTCCGTATAAGAGCTGCTTTATACGGAGCAGGTATGGAATAAACACGGAGCAGGTATAATGCTGATTTTGTGTAATTTATCTGTAAATCCATTTGTTATAATAGAGGAGAAAAGGGAGTTAACATGATACTACGCATGATGTTAACTTCGTTGTGCTAAAAAGTTAACTTATTGTCATATAGTTAGTTAA
>JAJQAY010000123.1 GCA_021203515.1 Bacteroides sp.
GCCCGGGCATACGGTGGCTTATGCGGTTTCCATCATAGACGACCGGTTGGAGATAAGTAATGATGTAACGGTCACCCCGTTCGGCGAAGGTACTGTCGCCGACAGCGGTAAAGATTTACAAGCTACTTAAATAACGAATAATAGAATGAACAGAAGGTCACTTTTACTATTCTTATCATTGCCACTGCTGACTGCTTGCGGTGATGATGCCGTTCCTTCGGATAGCCGCTATTCGGATGTGCTGCGCGTTCTTTCCGTAGGCACCGGGGAAACTGTGTCGCGCAGCGTCGTGACGAACACGGAACTGGCCGCAGTCGGAGCGCAAATCGGCGTATATGCCGTGAACTCCGACGGAACACAATATGAGCCTTTGTTCGGTGGCGGCAATACGGCGGTCTATGAATATACAGGCAGTGTTTGGAATGTCTCTGCCACGGAAGATAGTAAGCTGCTCCGCCTGCCTTCTGCGACGGGTGCCACGGTCAGTACGTACGCCTACTATCTCTCTACGCTTGTTCCTGAGTACAAGACTTCAGGGGGAAGTTCCGTGTCCGGTGTAGAAATTCTTACTAAAGATGATTTTGAGGCATCGGCACAGACGGATTATCTATACTCGGATGTCGTGGCGGATGTGAATGCCGCCACTGCCGGCGTGAAGTTTACCATGAGGCACGCTTTGGCAAAGCTCACGTTCAGAGTATACAAGACGGCTTCCTTGACAGAAACCATGAAGCTGACAGCTCTACAGCTTATAGACAACTCCAATAACCTTCAGGGTGGTACGGGCAAGAGCATGAGGCTGAAAGACGGGCAGTTGCAGGGTCTGACGGGGCAATCCTCTATCACGTTGACGGCAACCGACGCGCAGAAAAGGGAAATTCTGCAAAAGGCGTCGGGAGCAGCAGGCGACACTAATACCGCCACCGCTTATTGCCTTGTAGCGCCCGCCCCGAATGTGGAATATCTGTCCGTACAGCTCACTACCGCCACCGGCGATGCGGGCACGGAACAAACCTTCCTCACCAGTCGTACCTATATGAAAACCGACCAATGGAGTGCAGGACAGCATCTTATCGTCACCCTTTTGCTGGACGGTATGAAGGCTACGATTTCCAGCATCAAGGTATATCAGTGGGAAGACTATACTGATACTTATCTCCCCATTTCCTAATCTGCCAAAGTTAAGAGAAGAATATGAAAAGACTGAATTACATACTGTTTCTGCTGTTGGCCGCATCTTTGGGGAGCTTCGTCTCTTGCGGTGAGGGAAACGTACCGACACTTGACGGTGAAAGTGAAAAGTTGACCATCAACTTCGACCTTTCGGATGCGGGAATTGTGACGGCAACTCCTTCTACCCGCGCTTCTGTTACGGAAACGGAGTTGCTTGCGGAGGGAACCTTGTTTTTTGTACGTGCCTTTACCGCCGCCAAGAATACGTTTGTTGATGAAGGAGTCTATAAGGTGAAGAACGATGCTTCAGACAATCCCACAGCGGCGGAAGTATCAGACAACAACCCTCTGAGTCTGACACGCAGAACGTGCAACCTGTATTTCCTTTCTTGTAATTCCACTACCGAATGTCCTTCGCCGGAACTTTCGGGGGCAAATACCGGCAAGGTCGTAGTGGGCAATAACAAGGATTTCATTACCACCGACTTGCGTGGAATAGCCATTCAGGCGGACCGTGACGGACAGACGGAAATGATCATTCCGTTGGAGGGACATCCCTTTGCACATCAGCGTGTGCGCGTAAAGGCTGTCCTGCAAATCCCTGCCGGACAGCTTGTGGAGCCTACCGATGTCAGTAACCTGACGATAACGGTGAAGAACCTTCCGGAGAACGGCTTGTATAGTTGGCCTGCAGCGGCGATGGATGATTTCGGAGCGCGGGGGGCGGTAATTCTGCCGTATTGCTTTCGCAGGCTGATAAAAAAACGATAACGGGTTTTCCTGTAAATTATGAGTCGGCAGACTGTGTGATACTTCCCTTGGACGATACAGCTCCGTTGAAGTTCAATGTGGAGATGAAAGTTCACTATACGAGTACACAAAATAGTGGTGTGGCTAAAGACTATGACTTCAAGCAAGAGTTGGAGTTGGCAAAAGCCTTGTTTGCGGGGAAGTCCTATAAGTTTATATTTACTTTGACTTTTTATGGCGACTACCTGCCTTCCGACCTTGCGCTGAACATACAGGAATATACTCCTGTGGCTTTGAAGCCCGGTGATGTGGGAGGTGATTGAGCAACGACAATGTTAATAAACAGAGAATGAATATGACTGGATTTTTTCGGATAGACGGTTTGATTTGGATGGGTGTCTTATGTTTGCTGACAGCTTGCGGTGACGACGGGAAAGCGGATGTGCCGGTTTCGGAACATATGGACGTATCCATAAGCCTGCAACTGCCGGAGCAGATGACTGTCAGTACCCGTGCAGGCGCTAACCCGACGCTTGAAGGAATTGAAATAAAGGACGTGCGCGTATTCCAGTTTCCGACCAATACAGCTTCTACGATAACGAATAAACTCTATTCGGCGGCGACCACAGGAGCAACAGGAGACTGGGCAAGCCTGGCGACAAACGGTACGATAACGGTTCAGACACAGGATAATGATTTTCTGAATGAGGATTGCCGTTTCTATATTGTGGTGAATGCGGTGATGCTTTGAGTAGTATCGGCACAGAAGCGGGCTTGAAGGCCGCTTCCGTAACACTGACCGATTTCCCGGCCTCAGATGTCACGAGCGAGCCGGGATTGTTGGTGTACGGCCCGGTAGGTTATGAAAAAAAGGACGGTTCTACGAACCCCGTCGCCTTGCTTGCCCGCATGAAGCGTGCGTATGCCAAAGTGACGGTAGACTTCACTGCCCAAAACGGGATAGCGATAACTTCCGCTGAAATTAAGAATATCCCGCCGAGTGTTTATCCGTTTCCGGTAGCGGGGACTACTCCGGTAATCGGCGGTTCGGCTTATATTACTCAAACGCTGACTGCCGAAGAAAAAAACTCCGGGAACTGCTGCTCCGGTCACCTATACCTTCTCTTTCTACATGCCCGAAAACATCCGGGGCAATGGGACAGCAACGATCGAAGCCGGAAAGAATATTACAACGAACGGGCCTTCCGGCAGTCTGGATAATTGCACCTGTATCATCCTGAAAGGCACGTATGACTATTATCCGGACGATGCTACGTCAGCCCCTATCAGCGTGGAATACCACTTCTACCCTGGGGCGGACATGATACGTAACTATGATATAGAACGCGGCAAGCACTATACGATGACGGTAAATCTGAAAGGCGCCAACAGCGCCGACGCACGCGTGGAGATTACGGACGGGAATGTATTTACAATAGCCGATCCGGATATAAAAGGAGACAATATTATTTTCTAAGAAAAAGATTGAATAATAGATATGGCAGCAAAGATGAAATATATAAGCGGGATGCTATTGGCGGGATGTATAATTACATCTTGTACAGATGATGAAGTGAATGCTTCTATCACACCACTTCCCGACAACACTGTGAACGTGGAACTCTCCATTGACTTGGAAGATAATGCGGATGCCGCCTCCTTGTATCCGCAAGCACCGGAAACCCGTTCCGACGGAAAGGAAGAAGCGGTGGATGTACGACTGACATCGGTAGGACAGACACGGATGGTAGAAGATGCATTGGGAACAGCGAAAGCGGATAACCTTTATGAACTTCATATTTTTCAGTTCACATCGAATGGGGTGTATTCATACGGTCAGTATTTCAAAGATACAACAGCATTAGGCAAAAAAGTGAAGGTTGCTCTGAAAGAAAGCGATGATTGCCAGTTGGTGATATATGTCCGTGGTGGTACATCCAATGATCAAAATGCCGCAGGAGGAGGTTTTACACAAACTACCTGGCAGACTTTCAAAGCGCCTTATGCGTGGATAAATTCAATAGCGACAGTCGGTGATATGAGTAAGATGCCTTATTATCTTCATCTAAAAAGTGTAAAGGTAAAAGCTGTGGATACAACAAGCGGAATTATTCAAAGCTTGACGGGTGAGGATGTTCGTTTGCGTATACGTCGTTTGGCGGCGCGGTTGAATGTAAGCTGGACGTATGCCGTTGAAGGTTATACATTGCAAGAAGTAACTTTACAGGATATTCCATTGGACTATATCGCTTTCCCGTCGACCACAAAAGACTCTTATCCTGAACTGGTAGACCAATGTACCATCCGAAAGGCGGAAGGAATCTTGACGGATAAGAATGGTAAAGGCTCTTTCAGTTGCTGGATGCCACGTAGTATTCGAGGTACAAACAGTATAACGAGTCCTACTCGTCGTGGCAAGCAAAATGTTCCGCAAGGTAGCCCATATCTGCGGTTTGTAGCTGTAAATAACAACAAGCCTGAAAAGGAACTGATATATCGTGTCTATCTGGGAGGCAATACTACCAATGACTTTAATATATTAGATAATACGAACTATAACTATACGCTGACGTTCAATCATACAGATGAATTAATATGGCAGAAGGATGACCGTGTAGAATATCAGGGCGGTCTTTCTGCCGATGCTAACAATAATACCCCTGTGCCTACTGCCAATTGTATTATGGTGGAGCCGGGCGGTAGTTTCTATTTTGACCCGTTCCGGTATCGACAGGCAGGAAAGGATATAGAGAATACTGTATTGAGCGATTGGGCGAAGAAAAGTAGCCGGGGCGGAATGAAATCAGTGAAACTATTGTGGCAGATGCGTGAGAACAGGGATGTGGGCGACCCGGTAATGGGGATTGTGAACAGTGCGAACGACCACTCGAATGTGGTGACTATCAAACGAACGGACGGTGGCGGAGACATCACAACTAATCCGGCAGACGGGCCCGACCAATGTCGCATCTATTGTCGTGTAGCAGCCAATACCACAGGGGGCAATGGGCTGATTGCGGCTTGCGACGCAAACGGTGATATACTCTGGAGCTGGCATATCTGGGTAACGAAGTATAATCCGGACCCGCATGGAGATGAAACGGTATTGACTCCTAATAAGCAAAAGCATAAATATACTTTCCGGTCGGATATTGACCAATATCCCATGATGGATCGCTATTTGGGGGCGTTGGAAGACTATACGGATGCTCCTACCGAAGAGATAGATAAGTCGAGAGCCAATGGGCTGCATTATGAGTGGGGACGTAAAGACCCTTTCCCTGGAAGCTTTACAACAGAGGTACTTTCAACAATTACCATATCTACCAGTATCACTACACCGATAAAAGGCTTGTATGATTTATATGGCCCTGACGGATATACTTTTTCCCGCGGACAACAAAAGGCTCTGTAGCTTCCATTGAGGAGGCAAGTAAACATCCTGACTGGGTCTATATTAGCAAGCCTCAATGGTGTACGGAGAGCTCGAATATTAATTTATGGACACAAAAGGCTAACGGCTTGAAGTCACTTTATGACCCTTCTCCGGCAGGTTGGAGAATCCCAGACGGAAGAAACTATTTTCCATTATTTACAAACCCGTCTTATTCGAGTTCTACGACTGCGAGTGGAACTGATATAGCAGCCATGCATCAGAAAAAGGAGATTTCGGTTGATGACGGTGGTGCTGTGCTCTATTATGACAATGACAATAACTCCACATATTTTCGTTTTACCGGTTACCAGATACAAACTACGCAATTCAGCTATATAGGGCAGAAAGTGAATCTGTGGTGTGCAGATAGGGCTTATAGGAGTGGCTCTGGCTATAATAATTACTATTCCACTTCATTATGTGTGCAAGCTAAAGTCGGAGATCTTAAGGCGGCAGGTGGAGTTATCTTTTACAATGCATGGCATGCGTCCGATCCGCATCCGGTGCATTGTATTCAGGAAGAAAAGTAGAGGTACTGATAAAATACGAGTTGTTTTATCCTCCTGTGCACGAATAAAAAAAAGTAAAACATTACTCTTTGACATGTTGGAAACGGATATTATAATTATCTTTGTCCGAACAACTTGATTAATAAGGAAAGGAGTTTGGATATGACAACAAGGGAATTGCGTGCAAGTATTTTTGAAGACCTCAATTTCTTACTTGACGATGAGGAAGCCATGTGTCAACTGAAAAATTATCTTGAAGAACTTAAAAAAAAGACTGTAAAGTCACCATGTGCCTATACTTTGGACAAAGTGAAGCAACGCCTGCGTAATACCGAGAAGGATGCTATTGCCGGACGGGGGTTGACAACCGAGGAAGTAATGGCTCAAAGCGAAGAGTGGGTATGAAGAAGTTGAATTTGAAATGGCACCCTGAAGCAGCATTTGATTTAGCGACTATTACCCGTTATTGTCGTTGGAGATTTGGAAAAACAGCAGCAAGGGAAGTCAGAAGCAAGATACTTCATGATGCTGAATTGTTAAGAACACATCCTCATTTAGGCCCTGTAGAACCTTTACTTACGGAATGTACATCTTTAGAGTATCGTGCTTTAGTAGTAGGAGCACATACCAAGATATTATATACCGTCCATACTGCTTATATTTATATTCATTTGTTATGGGATGTCAGGCAAGATAATACAAAATATCTCCAGGCTGCCGTTCGCCGCTACAGTTTGTCTGAGGAAGAACATCAGAATAAAGTGAATGAACCGCCTGTTGTTTATGAAGAAATGAATTGAATTTTATTTCTTTTCTCTGAATATGATGTTTTTACTTTCTTGGAAGAAACTTTCGAAATGCTCCATACGCAAGAGAAAGATTATATACTGGACTCTATATCGGTCTACATTAAAAACCAAAAAGAAAAGAAATGAGGTTATATCATGGTTCAACGGTGGTAGTAAAGAACTCTGAGCATATACTTCGTTAAATTATTCGACCAACTCTCTTTTCATGTCCCTGCAACAATTGCTTTGTTGAAGTTTGCAGAGGCTAAGGGGGATTGAGAGGGGATGGAGAATAAATGAATTTGGGAGATGTATCAGAGGTATAACAACGGAAATAAAATGCTTGAAAATGGATGTCATGAAGGAGTTAATGGATATTAGTAGTCTTGATGCTCTAAAAAAGATTAAACTGTATATTGGTAAAGTACGTAAGCTGAGCAATATGAATAGTGTCACTCGTAAGGCGCTGGAAGAATTGGAACAAGGAGAAATGATCCATTTTAAGTCTTTTGAAGATTATGTAAAAGTAACTGAAGATGTTAATTAGTACTACCCATCAATTTAGGAAATACCTGAAAGTTGCGAAAAAGAGAGGCCTTGATATCGTTAAGTTCAATGAAGTAGTACGATTGATTGCAATGCAAGAGGCATTACTTACAAAAAATAAAGATCAAAAATTAAGTGGAGATTATTCTGGTTGTAGGAAATGCTATATTTAACCGGATTGGTTATATATTTACAACGATAATGATACAATTAATATCTTGAATTTAGTCCGGACAGGTTCTCATTCCGATTTATTCTATAGAGGATATATTAATCATAGTTTCCATCCTGCACACTTCTCAAAGTAGAGAACTGTGCGGGACGTTCCGTTTCCGGTAAGGTCTGGGGATAATATATTGAGGTAATATTTATTATATAGGATTGATGAATTTAATTGATAGTGGTATCCTCTTCTGACATAGGTACATCATCTTTTGCTAGAGATTCATAATATAAACTTGTTAGTTCAGATATTAAAAAAATCATCATTTAGTAATTTTATGAATAGATTTTGGGCAACTTTTGTGTGTAACGTTATTTGGGTTTTATCAGCATTATAATGCATCTTATTTTTTAACGGAATTGCCTGTTTTAATCTTGCATAATTCAAATAAAAGTTGTATCTTT
>JAJQAY010000143.1 GCA_021203515.1 Bacteroides sp.
AAGGAAGACGAAAGAAAAAAGAGGCTGACTAACATTTGCATTGTTAGACAGCCCCGTTGTTTTTTTTCGTTATCTTCAAGCCGGACTCCTTCAGGAAAGAAGCTGCTCCCTTCCCTGGGAAACGATGCTTCCCGATTAAATAACGTTTGATATAAGATGGGGGGGGTAAGAACGGAAGTAACTCAATTCCCTCCTCCCAGGAGGAGGAGAATTGAGATAGTACAGTTATATCGAACTCATGTTAAATATACTTTCCGGTAAGCAATTCTTTCTTCAGATAACAATAAACGTATTTCGGGCTTTGAGTGTACAGCCCTATTTCCTTATCATCGAGCTTCTGAAAAAGCGCCGAATGATAAACCGCCCGCATCGCCTTCATCATATCCCAATGAAATTCTTCCATCAGATAAATCACCATCTGGCTGACGATGCTCTGCACTAAATAATCTTTTGTACTCATATGCGTTTTAATAAACTAGTACCTTGTATCACATCTTCATTTCGCAATGCCTTTTCTTCCAGCATCTTCCGTTCAGCCAAAGCCAATCCATAATGAAGTTTCCGGCTTAGCTCTTTCCTTTCATCATTTGACATAACTTCGTATGGTGTTAAATAGTTCGACATCATATATCTCCGTCACAAATATAGACATTCTACATTACAAAAATGCACAAACCCAACTTTTTCCTTGTTACTACCTCCCCCTTCTTTTGCTCAAAAACGCCCCTCGTGTGCATTTTTTATCCCATTTACTTGTCAAAACCAACACTTTCCGTAAATTTGCACGCTGATAGTTAACCGGATAATTTCAGTAGCAGGACTCTACTATTCCTATTCCCGGCACTGACATATAGAAACACTAATACTAATAATTAATAGCATGAGTTTGAAAATTGTTGTATTGGCAAAACAAGTTCCCGACACACGTAACGTCGGGAAAGATGCCATGAAAGCCGACGGAACCATTAACCGCGCGGCACTCCCTGCTATCTTCAACCCCGAAGATCTGAATGCCCTAGAGCAGACTCTCCGACTGAAAGATGAACATCCGGGCTCCACCGTAACCATCCTGACGATGGGACCGGGACGCGCAGCCGAAATCATTCGTGAAGGACTCTACCGTGGTGCCGACAACGGCTATCTGCTGACCGACCGCGCCTTTGCCGGTGCCGACACGCTGGCTACGTCGTATGCCCTCGCCACCGCCATCCGCAAGATTGGCGACTACGATGTCATCATTGGCGGCCGCCAAGCCATCGACGGAGACACGGCACAAGTGGGCCCGCAGGTTGCCGAGAAGCTGGGATTGACGCAGGTGACTTACGCCGAAGAAATTCTCAGTGTAGACCAGGCTGCCAAGAAGATTACCGTGAAACGGCACATCGACGGCGGTGTGGAGACCGTAGAAGCTCCCCTGCCCATCGTCATCACCGTGAACGGAAGCGCAGCCCCTTGCCGTCCGCGCAATGCCAAACTGGTGCAGAAATATAAACGTGCGCTCGGTGCACAAGAGAAGGCCGCCATCGAGAAAGAAGGCGAAACGCTGGCATACGCGGCACTCTACGAGAAATATCCCTATCTGAACATCACGGAATGGAGCGTGGCCGACGTCGACGGAGACCTCGCACAATGCGGTCTGAGTGGTTCGCCCACCAAGGTGAAGGCCATTCAGAACATTTCGTTCCAAGCCAAAGAAAGCAAAACGCTGACGGGCGGCGACCAGGATGTAGA
Source organism: Bacteroides sp. (assembly GCA_021203515.1). GTDB lineage: Bacteria > Bacteroidota > Bacteroidia > Bacteroidales > Bacteroidaceae > Bacteroides. The sequence goes on from JAJQAY010000143.1 coordinate 1,732, forward strand.
AGATTTGATTGTTGAACTGTTAGCTAACCATACCATTGGATAGTTGACAAGGAGACAAGGAGACAAGTTAACAAGGAAACAAGACATTCTCCCTCGTCAACTCGTCACCTAATTCCTCGTCACCTAAAAAATAAAAATATGAATAACGTATTTGTATATTTAGAGATAGAAGGCACTACGGTTGCCGATGTCAGTCTCGAACTCCTGACCAAAGGTCGTAAATTAGCTAATCAGTTGGGCTGCCAACTGGAAGCTGTTGCCGCCGGAAGCAATCTGGCAGGCATTGAAAAGCAAGTATTGCCCTTCGGCGTAGACAAGCTCCATGTGTTCGACGCTCCGGGCCTGTTCCCCTATACTTCCCTTCCCCACTCCTCTATCCTCATCAACTTGTTCAAGGAAGAAAAGCCGCAAATCTGCCTGATGGGTGCCACCGTTATCGGCCGTGACCTCGGCCCGCGCGTATCTTCGGCCCTGACCAGCGGATTGACCGCCGACTGTACTTCGCTCGAAATCGGCGAACACGAAGACAAGAAAGAAGGAAAGACCTACGAGAACCTGCTGTATCAAATTCGTCCCGCATTCGGCGGCAACATCGTTGCCACGATTGTGAACCCCGAACACCGTCCGCAAATGGCGACCGTGCGCGAGGGCGTGATGAAGAAAGAAATTCTGGATGCCAACTATAAAGGCGAAGTCATCAAGCACGATGTTGCCAAGTACATTCCCGAGACGGACTACGTGGTGAAGGTCATCGACCGCCATGTGGAAAAAGCCAAACACAACCTGAAAGGTGCGCCTATCGTCATTGCCGGTGGTTACGGCATGGGCAGCCGCGAAGATTTCGACAAGCTCTTCGAACTGGCCAAAGAGCTTCACGCCGAAGTAGGCGCCAGCCGCGCGGCAGTGGATGCAGGCTATGCCGACCATGACCGCCAGATTGGTCAGACGGGTGTGACGGTTCGCCCCAAGCTGTACATCGCTTGCGGCATCTCCGGACAAATCCAGCACATCGCCGGTATGCAAGAGAGTGGTATCATCATCTCCATCAACAACGACGAAAACGCTCCCATCAACACCATTGCCGACTACGTCATCAATGGTACGGTGGAAGAGGTTATCCCGAAGATGATTAAGTATTACAAACAAAATAGTAAGTAATTTTATAGACAAATGAAGGGAGTGTTCATAGCTTTGTTATGCTCTTGTCTGTGCGGGGTATTGAATGCGCAAAACAATACTCCCACAGATGGTAAACACGTTTATTCTTATGCCAACGGAACAGATAGTGTAATCTGCTTCTACAAGAACGGACGGTTAATCGGACAACGCACTGAATATTACCCAAGCGGACAATTACATTTGGCCTTCACATATAAGGAAGGACGATTGATAAGCTTGAAGCAATATTATGAGAATGGAGCCCTGAAACGTGAAGAAGTTAATAAAGGACTTTCTACTGAGGGCCATCTATATGATATAGATGGAAAAGAGTTAGAATTTATCCCCTACATGGAATTACCCCAATTTCCCGGAGGAAATGCCGAACTCATGAAGCTGATTTCTCAATACGTCAAGTATCCTAAGAAAGCAGTTGAGGAACGAAAGCAAGGATTAGTTGTAATATCATGTATGATAGACAAAGAAGGTAATCCTAAAGAAGCAAGAGTCGTCAAAAGCGTCTGCCCCGAACTGGACGAAGAGGCCATGAGGGTAGTGGGCTTCCTTACGATGACTTACAAGTTTACCCCCGGAAAGATAGAAGGAAATCCTGCTAATATGCGCTTCAACATTCCCGTAAATTTTCGTTTATAATTAAAAACAATAGAATAATATGGCAAACTTTTATTCCGAAGTTCCCGAGTTGAAGTATCATCTGAATAACTCAATGATGGAACGTATCTGCGAACTGAAAGAACGCGGTTACGAAGACAAAGACAAATATGACTACGCTCCGCAGGACTATGCGGATGCCATGGACTCATACGATAAAGTGCTCGAAATCACCGGCGAGATTACCGGAGAAATCATCGCCCCGAACGCCGAAGGTGTGGACGAAGAAGGCCCTCACTGCGCCAACGGTCGCGTGGAATATGCCAGCGGCACGAAGCAGAACCTCGACGCCATGGTGAAGGCCGGGCTGAACGGTATGACGATGCCGCGCCGCTTCGGTGGACTGAACTTCCCGATTACTCCGTACACCATGTGCGCCGAAATCGTGGCTGCCGCCGATGCAGGTTTCGGTAACATCTGGTCGCTGCAAGACTGTATCGAGACTCTCTATGAGTTCGGCAACGAAGAGCAGCACAGCCGCTTCATCCCCCGCATCTGCCAGGGTGAAACCATGTCTATGGACCTGACCGAGCCGGATGCCGGCTCCGACCTGCAAAGCGTGATGCTGAAAGCAACCTTCGACGAAGCCAACAACTGCTGGCGCCTGAACGGTGTGAAGCGTTTCATCACCAACGGCGACGCCGACCTGCACCTTGTGCTGGCACGTTCGGAAGAAGGAACGAAAGACGGTCGCGGTCTGTCCATGTTCATCTACGACAAGCGCGACGGTGGCGTGGATGTACGCCGCATCGAGAACAAACTGGGTATCCACGGTTCTCCTACCTGCGAGCTGGTCTACAAGAATGCGAAATGCGAACTTTGCGGCGACCGCAAGCTCGGTTTGATTAAATATGTGATGGCGTTGATGAACGGTGCCCGCCTTGGTATTGCTGCTCAATCCGTAGGTCTGAGCCAGGCTGCCTACAACGAAGGTTTGGCTTATGCCAAAGACCGCAAGCAGTTCGGTAAGGCTATCATCGAATTCCCAGCTGTGTATGACATGCTGGCTATCATGAAGGCTAAGTTGGATGCCGGTCGTGCTCTGTTGTATCAGACTTCACGCTACGTAGACATCTACAAAGCATTGGACGACATCGCCCGCGAACGCAAACTGACTCCCGAAGAACGTCAGGAGCAGAAGAAATACTCCAAACTGGCCGATGCTTTTACTCCGCTGGCAAAGGGTATGAACTCCGAATATGCCAATCAGAATGCTTACGACAGCATACAGATACACGGCGGTTCCGGTTTCATGCTGGAATATGCCTGTCAACGCATCTATCGCGACGCACGTATCACTTCGATTTATGAAGGAACGACGCAATTGCAGACGGTAGCCGCTATCCGCTATGTGACGAACGGTTCGTATGCCGCTGTACTGCGCGACTACGAAGCAGTTCCTTGCAGCGAAGATATGCAGCCGCTGATGGATCGCGTGAAGGAAATGACGAATAAGTTCGAAGCCGTTACCAACGCCGTGAAAGAGACTCAGAACCAAGAGTTGCTGGACTTCGTTGCCCGTCGTCTTTACGAAATGGCTGCGGTGTGCGTCATGTCTCACCTGCTTATTCAGGATGCAACGAAAGCTCCCGAACTGTTCGCCAAGTCGACCCTGGTTTACGTGAACTATGCAGAAGCGGAAGTAGAGAAGCATTTCAACTTCATCCGCAAGTTCAAAGTGGAAGAGTTGGAAGGCTATCGCAAGTAATAGAATTTAAGTTCTCCATAAAAACGTTCCATCCTTTCGCGGGATGGAACGTTTTTATATATTCGTGCCAAACTAACTTCACGGCTATGATAGAAATACCCGAATCGGCTACTATCAGCCGCCAAGCGACACAAGCACTAAAAGGCAAAACCGTTGCCGATGTACTCACCGCTACCAGTCCTCACCGCTTCACGTTCTATAATGGCAATCCGGAGGATTATCCGGAACTGCTAATCGGCAAGACCGTTGAAGAAGTGAAAGGCTACGGCAGTTATATCGACCTCTGCTTCAATGATAATACTCATCTTGCAATCAGCGACGGCACCAATATGAAATACTATACCGCCACCGAGAAATGCCCTACTAAATTTCAATTATTGATTGCTTTTGAAGACGCAAGCTATCTGGTATTTACCGTTTCCATGTATGGTTGCATTCAGGCTTTCAAAGGTATGCTTGACAATCAGTACTATCAGGGAAGCATCGAAAAGCCCCCCCTCGATAGCAAATTCGATTTCTCCTTCTTTGAGAAGATGATAACCGGTATCGGCAAGGACATAAGCGTCAAAGCGTTGCTTGCCACCGAACAGCGTATCCCCGGATTGGGAAACGGAGTATTGCAGGATATACTATTCAATGTCCGCATACATCCCAAACGCAAGATAAACACCCTGTCCCCGGAGAATAAAGAACACCTCTTCCAGTCTGTCAGAAGCACGCTGGCGGATATGGTGCAAAACGGAGGAAGGAATACCGAAAAAGATATATATGGGATACCGGGGCAATACATCACCCGTCTGTCGCAGAAGACGTATCACCAGCCTTGCCCCCGATGCGGTTCAAAGATAATCAAGGAAGCATACTTGGGCGGAAGCATCTATTATTGTCCGGAATGCCAGCAATAGTTTCACCACAGATTACACGGATTAACACAGATTATTAAGGATAAATAAGAATATCTGGGTTAATCTGAGTAATCTGTGGTGAAATCACCGAACAGCCTCAACCTGCTACGCAACGAGTGTATCTCCCGCTGCATCTCATCCATCCGTTCCAGCAAGCGATGAATGGCGTCGATACCTTCTATATTAATGGACAAGTCGTAATACATCCGGCTATACCGTTCCACATCCGGCAACTGGGAAAACAGCAGATAGCGCTCCCCGTCTTCCGTCTGAATATCTATCAGACCACCTTCCTGCAAGCTGTCTATGAACGACGGTTCTATATGACATTTGCTGCAATATTCACTGATAATTATTAATTCGTTCTGCATAGTGCTGATATTATTAGTTCATACTCTGAATTTTGCGGAACATCTCTCTCTGCTGCTCCGTCAGACGGGTCGGTAACGTCACGGAATAGGTCACGATGAGGTCGCCGAACTGTCCTTCCTTCTTATATACCGGAAAGCCTTTCCCCTTCAAGCGTGCTTTAGTTCCACTCTGCGTTTCAGGTTTCACCTTCAACTTCACCTTGCCGTCCAGCGTATCTACCACTTTCTCACCGCCCAGTAGCGCAGTATAAAGGTCGATAGGGACATCCACGTACAAGTCGTCACCCAAGCGCTTGAAGACCGGGTCGTCGGCTATGACGAAGGTGATATACAAATCGCCCGCAGGCCCGCCGTTAATACCTTCACCACCATAACCTTTCAGCTTGATGACCTGCCCGTTTGCCATACCGGCAGGAATGGTGATACGCACATTCTTTCCGTTGACCGTCAGCACCTGCTTATGAGTCTGTGCCGCATCGCGAAGCGACAAACTCAAGTCCGCATGATAGTCCTGCCCCCGGAAACCGGCATTAGCACCGCCACCGCCATGTGAACGATGTCCGAACATCTGCTCAAAGAAATCGGAGAAGCCCCCGGCATTGCTGCCCGAAAACTCCTGCCCGTCGGAAGAATACCAGTACGTACCGCCTCCGTCCGTGCCGAAGCCACCGCCCGCGCCACCGAAACCAGCTCCGCCAAAACCTCCAAAGCCGCCTGCACCAGCCTGCTGCCGTGCCTTCTTCTGTGCTTCAAACTCGTCGGCATGTTTCCAGTGTTCGCCGTATTCATCATATTTCTTTCGCTTCTCAGGGTCACTCAGCACCTCATTGGCCTCGTTAATCGCTTGAAATTTATCCTTGGCCGTGGCGTCATTCGGGTTCAAATCAGGGTGATACTTGCGCGCCAACTTACGGAACGCTTTCTTTATATCATCCTGAGATGCCGTTTTGTCCACTCCAAGCACCTGATAATAATCAATATAAGCCATAGTTTATAAGTTTTTATTCTATATATCCTATGACAAATAACGCACCAAGCCCGGTTTTGTAGCACTAAAATACGTAAACGAAAATTAAAAAGAACTACCCATACGGGCAATTACATGATAAACAGTAATTTATCATTTCATCTATTCCCTTTTCACACTAACTAAATACTAAAATAATGCAAACGACACATAACATCACCTAATTATTCACCCTAAAACTTCCTAAAATAGATAGAAACAGCTTTATTTGTAAGAAGTAAAATCATTGTTTCACGCAGAACAAGCACCAACCTTAAAACAAATGCTCTCTTATGAAAAATAATTATTGGCTACTAACAATTATATTGGCTTTGGTTGCTCTGCCAGGCAAAGCGGACGAGTGGATTAGAATTAATCAACTTAGTTACTTGCCGCAGTCTGTCAAAGTAGCCGTGTTCATGAGCGAAGAAGGAACCGATGTAAAGAGCTATGCATTGGTCGATGCTTTTACGGGAAAGACAGTACAAACCTTTACTGCCGCCAAGCCTACCGGCAAAATGGAAGGAATGAAAAGTACCTACCGCCTGGATTTCAGCAATTTCCAAGAGCCGGGCACATACTATCTGAAAGCGGGAAAGGCAGCTTCTCCACGATTTCCTATCAATGCACAAGTTTATAACGGCACGGCAGACTTCCTGCTGAACTATATGCGCCAGCAACGTTGCGGCTACAACCCGTTCCTGAAAGACAGTTGCCATGTGCACGACGGCTACATCGTATATCATCCTTCTAAAACCGGACAACATATCGACGTGCGTGGTGGGTGGCATGATGCTACAGACTACCTGCAATACACCACCACCTCTGCCAACGCCATTTACCAGATGATGTTTGCCTATCAGGAAAACCCCGAAGCCTTCAGCGATGCTTATGACGCCAACGGACATCCCGGTGCCAACGGCATCCCCGACATCGTAGACGAAATAAAATGGGGACTGGACTGGCTGAACCGAATGAACCCTGCCCCGGGCGAACTGTACAACCAGATAGCCGACGACCGCGACCATGCCGGTATGCGTCTGCCCAATGAGGACGAAGTAGACTACGGATACGGTCCGGGCAAGGGACGTCCCGTGTACTTTTGCAGTGGTGAGCCGCAAGTCCGCGGACAATTCATGAACGCCACCACCGGTGTGGCAAGCACAGCCGGCAAGTTTGCATCCTGCTTCGCGCTGGGAGCTCAAATACTGAAAGATTTCTACCCTGAATTTGCTGCCGAAATCGGAGCAAAAGCCGATGCCGCCTATCAGGAAGGCGTCAAAAAACCGGGAGTATGCCAGACTGCTTCCGTAAAATCCCCCTACATCTATGAAGAAGACAACTGGGTAGACGACATGGAACTGGGCGCCATGGAATTGTACAAAACCACCGGCGATGCCAAGTACCTTGCCCAAGCCCTTGAATACGGACGTCGCGAGCCCGTCACCCCGTGGATGGGCGTCGACAGTGCCCGCCATTACCAATGGTATCCGTTTATGAACATGGGGCATTATCATCTGGCGAAAGTGAACAACGAGCGCATCAGCAAGGAGTTCATCCGCAATCTGCGCACCGGCATCGAGCGCACGTATCAGAAGGCAGTGGAAAGCCCCTTCCTGCATGGCATCCCCTACATTTGGTGTTCCAACAACCTGACTACCGCTATGCTGACGCAATGCCGCCTTTATCGCGAAACCACCGGTGACGAAACTTATACCGAAAATGGAAGCCGCCCTCCGCGACTGGCTCTTCGGCTGCAACCCGTGGGACACCAGCATGATTGTGGAACTTCCGCTCTACGGTGATTATCCTTCACAGCCGCACTCCTCCCTGCTGAACGCGGGCGTGGGCAATACGACCGGCGGATTGGTGGACGGCCCTGTTTACCGTACCATCTTTGAAAGCCTGCGCGGTGTCAACATGACCGGCATTCCCGGCACTCCCGGTCAGGGTTATGAACGCTTCCAACCGGACATGATGATCTATCACGATGCCATCCATGATTACTCCACCAACGAACCGACGATGGACGGAACTGCCAGTCTCACCTACTATCTCTCTGTCATGCAGAAGGAAGGCATGAAGCAAGCCAACGTACAGAGTGACAAGAATGTATATGTCAACGGCGGCATCATACGCACCGACCCGTCGAAGAAGCAAATCTCTCTCGTGTTCACTGCTGCCGACAAGGCAGACGGAGCCGATGCCATCATCAGCACCCTGAAGAAGCACGGCATCAAAGGCGGATTTTTCTTCACCGGCGAGTTCTACGAGCTCTATCCCGATGTAGTGAAACGCCTGCTTGCCGAAGGACATCTGGCAGGCAGCCACAGCTACGGACACCTGCTATACATGCCGTGGGAAAACCGCGACTCCCTGCTCGTCAGCCGCGAGGAATTTGAAGAAGACATGATGAAAAGCTACGAGACATTGCGCAAGGCGGGCATCGAATACCAGGACGCTCCCGTCTACATCCCGCCTTACGAATACTACAATAAGGAGATAGCTGCATGGGCCAAAAGCATGGGGATACAAGTCATCAACTACACCTCCGGCACCATGAGCAACGCGGACTACACCACTCCGGACATGAAGAACTACCGGAGCAGCAAGTTCATCTACGACAAGATAATGGAAGTGGAGAAAAAGGAGGGCTTGAACGGGCACTTAATGCTGATACACTTCGGTACGGACGACCGCCGCATGGACAAGTTCTACAACGGTTATCTGGATAAGCTGATAAAAAACGCTGCAACGAAAAGGCTACAGTTTTGTACCCGTCCGTGAAGCAATAGGCATATAAATGACTCTAACAAAGGTTTTTATAATAAGGTTAGTTAAATGGTTATCATGTAAAAGGTATTAAGGTAAATTATTCAATCGGTTTGTTTCAGTGAATTTTTTCCTCACCCCCAAGAGGGAAAAGTTTCAAGTGAAGCCCCTAGCCTGCGAAGGTCCGGGGCTTTTCACTTTCAGGACTATTTACCCAGCAATTCCCTTATCGCTTGCAACAAATCTTCAATATCCTTTTCAGTCGTATCGAAAGAGGTCACAAACCGGATTTCATCAATCTCCTCGTTCCAGAAATAGAAGAAGTAGGACTTCAGCAGTTCGTCGACTATCGGTCGGGGCATGGTAAGGAATAACTGGTTACTCTCCACCTGCTGCGTAAAGTGTACTTCGGGCAGCTCTTTCAATCCGTCGTACAAGACCTGCGCCATGCGATTGGCATGTTTCGCGTTTTTCAGCCAAAGGTCGTCCGTCAGATAAGCCGTAAACTGGCAGGAAAGGTAGCGCAACTTGGATGCAAGCTGTGCCGACTGCTTCCGTACAAAATAAGCCTCTTTCTTCAGGGCGGGATTAAAAATAACCACACTCTCGCCAAGCATCAATCCATTCTTCGTTCCGCCAAAGCTGAGAATGTCTATACCGCAATCCACCGTCAGTTCCTTGAAGCTAAGATGCAGGGCAGCACAGGCATTCGCCAGTCGTGCACCATCCATGTGGACATACATGCCGTATTGATGGGCCAGTTCGGTAAGCGCACGCAGCTCCGCCGGCTTGTAGATAGTACCCAGTTCCGTACACTGCGAAATATAGATAGCTCCCGGCTGGGAATGGTGTTGTTCGCCGAAATGGCAAAGATAGGGACGTATCAGTTCGGGCGTCAGCTTGCCGTCGGTAGTGGCGACAGGACGTATCTGACAACCTGTCATGCGAGCGGGCGAACCACATTCGTCTACATAGATATGCGCCGTCTCCGCGCAAATAATAGAGTTATAAGGACGCGTGCAGAGTTGCAATGCCACCGCATTGCTACCCGTTCCGTTGAATACGAACAGCGGCTCGCAATCTGCGGTAAACGCTTCTCTGATTTTACGGACAGCCTCTTCTGTCCACGCATCATCGCCATAGCCCACGGCATGGTCTTGATTGGCCCGGTTCAGTGCCTCCATCACCAACGGATGCACACCGGAATTATTATCTGAAGCAAAACTTCTCATAATTGTTTTTATTTTGTTTTTTTAAAAGATACTGCAAAGGAAGCAATATTCCCTTACATGAGAAAACAAAGAAACGCAGATTTCACAAATCCCGGAAAATCTCCGCCTTGTAAACCTGCGTCTCCTTAAACAGTCTGATTCAATCGGCTTTCTCCTATCCGATGTACACGTTCACCCCCCCCAGTGATACGTACATTTCATCTTCTTCCTGGAAAATCTCAATCTTGTCCTCGCGGGCAAGCCAGCCTATGGCTGCTCCCAGGTCTTTGTCTTTCAATCCGGACTTTCTTTTCAAGGTTGCATAGCTCCATTTGGCATAGTCACTTAGTAACAGCCAAACTTTACCTGTATTCAGTCCGATTTCGCTCTTGTTCATTTTTCAGTCTAAATTAAAGAGGTTAATTGTTTGTTGATTAGGTTATCTTTACGGAGGGTAAAGATATCATTTTTTATTACAATAACATCAATAACGAACAAAAGATATAAAAGTTTATCATAATTGTAACATTTTTGTAACTCAAAACAGGAAAATAAAACAAATAACGAGGAAAATGGAACAAAAAAAGACCGCGGCACCTTTCAAAAAGATACCGCGGTCGGCTTTTATATGAGTTAGAAATCAGGGAAAAACGACCTTACATCATTCCGCCCATGCCTCCCATTCCGGGAGCACCCATCGGCATTTCAGGTTTGTCTTCTTTCTTCTCTACAATCACGCATTCGGTAGTAAGGAACATACCTGCGATAGAAGCAGCATTTTCAAGAGCTACACGAGTCACCTTAGCAGGGTCTACCACACCGGCAGCGTGCAGGTTCTCGTAAACATCGGTATGAGCGTTGTAACCGAAATCTGCCTTGCCTTCGCGTACTTTCTGTACGACAACAGCGCCTTCTTTTCCGGCATTTGCCACAATCTGACGCAACGGTTCTTCGATGGCACGCTTGATGATGTCGATACCGGTAGTTTCGTCTATGTTGTCACCTTTCATGCCTTCCAGAGCGTCGATGGCACGGATGTAAGCCACACCACCACCGGCTACGATACCTTCCTCGATAGCGGCACGGGTGGCACGCAGAGCGTCGTCTACACGGTCTTTCTTCTCTTTCATTTCCACTTCGGAAGCAGCGCCTACATAGAGAACAGCTACACCACCTGACAACTTAGCCAGACGTTCCTGCAATTTTTCCTTGTCATAGTCGGACTTGGTAGCGGCAATCTGAGCCTTGATTTGTTCGCAACGTTCCTTGATGTTTTCTTTGGCACCGGCGCCGTTTACGATAGTTGTGTTGTCCTTAGAAACAGTTACCTTGTCGGCAGTACCGAGCATTTCGATAGTAGCCTGTTCCAGTTTCAAACCTTTTTCTTCGCTGATAACCACACCACCAGTCAGTACGGCAATGTCTTCCAACATTTCCTTACGACGGTCGCCGAAGCCCGGAGCCTTCACAGCACAAATCTTCAACTGAGAACGCAGACGGTTTACAACCAACGTAGTCAACGCTTCGCTGTCTACATCTTCTGCAATCACCAACAGAGGATGACCTGTCTGTACAGCCGGTTCGAGGATAGACAAGAAATCTTTCAGGTTAGAAATCTTCTTGTCGTAAATCAGGATGTACGGTTTCTCCATTTCGCACTCCATTTTCTCCGTATTAGTAACGAAGTAAGCGGAGAGGTATCCACGGTCGAACTGCATACCTTCTACTACGCCAATTGTAGTATCTGTACCCTTAGCCTCTTCGATAGTGATTACACCGTCTTTGGAAACTTTGCGCATAGCGTCTGCAATCAGCTTACCGATAACCGGGTCGTTGTTGGAAGAAACGGCGGCAACTTGCTCAATCTTGTCATAGTTATCACCTACCTTCTCGGCTTGGTCCTTGATAGACTCAACCACTTTGGCAACGGCCTTGTCGATACCGCGTTTGATATCCATGGGACTTGCACCGGCAGTTACGTTCTTCAAGCCTTCGGCTACGATGGCCTGCGCCAATACGGTAGCAGTAGTAGTGCCGTCACCTGCATCATCACCGGTCTTGCTGGCAACTTCCTTCACCAGTTGTGCACCGGTATTCTGGTAAGCGTCTGCCAATTCTACTTCTTTTGCCACTGTCACACCGTCTTTCGTGATGTAGGGAGCACCGAATTTCTTTTCGATGATAACGTTACGTCCTTTCGGGCCGAGAGTTACTTTTACTGCATTTGCCAGTGTATCGATACCTTTCTTCAATTGGTCACGGGCATCGATATTGAATAATATTTCTTTTGCCATAATATCTTTAATTTTTAATTTTCAACTTTTAATTGTCATTATCCCAAGATAGCGAGCACATCGCTTTGACGCATAATGAGGTATTTGGTTCCTTCTACTTCCAGTTCCGTTCCAGCATATTTGCCATACAGCACCGTGTCACCAACCTTCAACACCATTTCTTCGTCTTTCGTTCCGTTGCCTACTGCAATCACTTCGCCTTTCAAAGGCTTCTCTTTCGCTGTATCAGGAATAATGATACCGCCAATTGTTTTCTCTTCTGCAGGTGCAGGTAGTATCAGCACTCTGTCTGCTAATGGTTTAATGTTCATAGTTCTTTTATTTTTTATATGTTATACATTATAGTAATTTTGCTTTATGCAAGCGATAGAGAACTTACGAAAATCGTGCCAAATAGGGAAAGTGGTTTGTTTGGCAGACATGGGCTGACAAAATGGCAAGGAATAAAACGAGAATTGCTATATTTGCAGCCACAAAAAGAACAACCCCTTTATGAACGCAATATGGATAGTCTTGCCCATCCTGACATTATTAATGTTCGAGTTGGGACTTACATTACAAATAGAAGATTTCAAACTCTTTCGGCAACGTCCCCGCCCCATTATAGCCGGGCTGATAGGACAAATACTATTCCTGCCGATATTGGCATTTATACTGGGGTATATATTCCGGTTGGAACCTTTATTCTTTATAGGAGTTATGCTGATAGCCCGCTCTCCCGGTGGCAGTTCGTCCAATATTTTTTTTCTATGATAGCCAAAGGAGATGTGGCTTTATCCGTATCGCTGACGGCCTTCAGCAGCATAATCACTCTGTTTACCATCCCCGTTATTATGGAGCTTACCACCCGCCTCATCGGTGACAACCTGAATGTCGACGTCAAACTGCCCGTAGGAAGCCTTATCATACAAAACCTGCTATTAATGCTTCTCCCCATCATTGCGGGCATTCTTGTGAAGAAGCATTATCCTCTAAAAGCCGAAAAGACACATAAGGTTCTCTCCAAAATTGCATTCCCGGCATTGATTTTACTGGCGAGCATCTTCTTTATACAGCATCACGCCACCATCACCGCCCAATTCGGCAAATTAGGATTGTGTATCTCCGTACTTATCCTGCTTGCAATGGGTGGCGGCGCACTCTTGTCCCAATCAATGCGTCTCAACCGGAAAGAACAGCGCACTCTCATCATGGAAATAGGTATGCAAAATGCCGCCCAAGCCATTGCCATAGCAAGCAGCCCGTTCGTTTTCAATAATGATGTGATAGCCATACCCGCCATTATCTATGCGTTGATGATGAACGTTATTCTACTGGGGTATGTAGGGATAGTGAAACGGATGTTGTGCCATCGAAGTGGCACAACCTTGCCTTTGTGATGGCACAGTCTCGCCATTGAATTACAGGTAATCGGCCAGTCGGTAACGACCTTTCTTCTGTGTTGTCTTCCTATATTGTATCACGTGCTGGGGGCAGGCATGTATACAAGCCATGCAATGGATGCACCGCTCTCCCCAGGCAGGATGCCCATCCACCATCCGGATATTCTCCACCGGACATGCCTTGCTGCATACCCCACAGGATATACACCCCTCGTCTACATGAAATCCTTTGGAACTGATTGTGAAGCGGACAAACAAAGGGTTTATCGCATAAGTTTTCAGCCAGGCGGCACCTCCTTTATGTACTTTCCAGACCTTTTTCTGCCCAAGCACATCCTCGGCAATGGATGCTATCGCCTGCCTTGCATTCTCTATTTTCTTGTGGCAAAGCTCGTCGGAATCGAGATTGAACATCGGAATATAAGTGTTGGGCATGGCTACAGACCAAGCTGCGTCCAGAGGGAAATGCTTTGCCAATCGGTTCATCCCCTTCCCCATGTCGTCCCCACAAGTACACACGGCATAACGATATCGGCAATGCGGCAACTGAAGTTGTGACAGGAAATCTACCACAACACGTGGCGCATACCATGAATGTACCGGAAAGACTACGCCCACCGTCCCGGCATTTGTCAATCCTACTGTCACGACTCCCTGCTTCAGGCAGTCGGCAATACTGAGTACCTCGTCGTTCGTAGCTTCGGCAAGCTGCTTCGCCACCCAACGGGAATTTCCGGTACCGGTGAAATAAAGTATCATATTATCTTTCTAATCCAATAATTCCTCAATGGAATAGTTCTCCCAGAACGTTTTAGTGGAAACTTACCAACGAACTACCCATGTAGAGGATGAACAATACCGCTATGACAATCATCAGAAAACTGATGAGGGCATTGTGCTTTTCTTGTTTAATTTCAATGGAAACCATATAAACCTCCTATTTTTATTGTCATTGCAAAGATAGAAGCAGGGAATTACATTTCTGCAACACTTTCATTACAAATATAACAAAAAAGGAACACATTTGTGCTCCTTTTTAATAGTATTTCAGTTTTTTATTAACTTAATTTGTTAATTAGTTCCTGCGGGGCGACCAGGTGTTGTTCTCCGGTCTCCATATTTTTCAGAGTTACCTTGCCTTCGTTCATTTCATTCTCTCCTACCAAGGCCACAAACGGGATGCCCTTGGAGTTGGCGTAGCCCATTTGCTTCTTCATCTTGCTTGCATCGGGAAATATCTCTGCACGGATGCCGGCAGCACGTACCTGCGCCAACACATTCATGGAGAAAGCGGCTTCTTGCTCCCCGAAATTGATGAACAGGAGTTGCGTGCCGTTTACGGCTTCCTTCGGATAGAGTTCCAGTTGGTTGAGGACGTCGAAGATGCGGTCGGCACCAAAGGAGATGCCCACACCCGATACGCCTGCCATGCCGAACACTCCGGTCAGATTGTCATAGCGACCGCCGCCGGTGATACTGCCGATTTGCACGTCGAGCGCTTTTACCTCGAAGATAGCACCGGTATAATAGTTCAGTCCGCGAGCAAGGGTCAGGTCGAGTTCCAGCTCATTCTTCAAGCCGAGCGCGGAAAGGGTTTTCAGGATAAATTCGCTTTCTTCCACTCCCTTCATACCGGTTTCGCTGGCGGCAAGCACTTCTTTCAGAGTAGCCAGTTTCTCTTCGTTGCTACCGCTCAGCAAGATAATAGGCTGGAGTTTGGCAACGGCCTCGTCGCTGATGCCTTTCTCTTTCAGTTCGGCATTGACATTGTCCAAGCCGATTTTATCGAGTTCGTCGATGGCGACGGTAATATCTACAATCTTGTCTGCCTCACCGATAATCTCGGCGATGCCGCTCAATATCTTACGGTTGTTGATTTTGATGCAAACGCGGATGCCGAAGCGGGTAAACACCGTGTCGACAATCTGCATCAACTCCACTTCGTTCAGCAAAGAATCACTGCCCACAACGTCGGCATCGCATTGATAGAACTCGCGGTAACGTCCCTTCTGCGGACGGTCGGCACGCCATACGGGTTGTATCTGATAGCGCTTGAAAGGGAAAGTGATTTCGTCGCGGTGCATCACCACATAGCGGGCAAAAGGAACGGTGAGGTCATAACGCAACCCTTTCTCACAGAACTTGCTTGCCAGCTTCGCAGCATTACGGCTCAACAACTCCTCGTCGGTAATGCCTGAGAAATAATCGCCTGAGTTCTGAATTTTAAAAAGAAGTTTGTCTCCTTCATCCCCATACTTTCCCATCAAAGTAGAAAGCATCTCCATAGAGGGAGTCTCTATCTGCTGAAAGCCATACAGATGGTATACGTCACGAATGGTATCGAATATATAGTTACGCTTCACCATTTCTACGGGCGAAAAGTCACGGGTTCCTTTCGGAATACTGGGTTTTGCTGCCATTATATTACTGATTACAATTTTAATTACGCAAATTTACAGCAAATTATTGAATTAGCTGAAAGAAAGACGGATAAATAATTTGGATATGTTGCTCAGAATGTCGTACTTTGTAAACAAAGATATAATCCTTATCATCTAATATCTATGTGCACAAAACAGCTAATATCAGCGCTTGTCAGCGTTCTATTCCTGATAGGAAATACCTCACAAGCGCAAGAAACACCCCAAATAATTATACAAACAAGCTCTCTGAGCTAGGTTCCAACGACTCCTTTTATGAGATGTGGAAACTATATAACGACTCTGCCGCCTACTTTAAAGATGAAATGCGGCTGTACTCCCAAATATGTATCGGCTATGCGTTCAACCGCCCGGAATTGACCATCAAGAGTATCGACTCATTATATACCTATTATCCTTCGGACGAATATCCGCCCAATTTTAAATATATAAGAGCAAAATCATTACTTGAGTTAGGTAGATACAACGAATTGGCAGCCTACTGCAAAAGTTGCGAAAAGGATTCCGTATGCAAGATTGATCCTGACTACGCCTGGATTGAAGCACTCGCCTACCAACTGGCCGGAACTCCGGATTGCACCATAGACTTTCCCCAGGGAGAATGCACCATCCCCGCGTCACGGGATTTTCCCCTTCGGATAACAATTCAGTTGAATGGCATGGAATTGCCGAATACAATTCTGGATACGGGTGCTCCTTTTACTTTACTCTCCCATGAAACAGCCAAGAAGTATAATATCCGTATGTTTAAAGATACGGTTATCGTCGGCACTTATTGTGGTCCGATTGAAGCTGTGACCGGCATTATAGAGGAGTTATGCATCGGAGATATTGTTTGCCACCATGCCTATGTGAAGGTAGCGTCCCCGCAAGTTCCGGATTATTTTCTCGAAAACAACACGCTGGGAATACAAGAACTGGCCAAACTATCATCCGTCGAGATTGCCCCGGGCCAAATAACGTTCAGAAAGAATATCCACAAAGATACGCTTCACCCCAATGTGTGCTTCAGAAACGGTCATCCATATATTCAATCTATAAATAACAATCAGATAGAGGAATACATTTTGGATACAGGCTATGATACCAACCATTTATATACCAACGACTCTATTCCGGAAGATACTCCGGTATGGTGTGATGTCTCCGGAAATCCGGTTCAATTCTTCACGAAGAAAGGAACTAATAGTATAGCAGGCAAGTGTAATGGAACTTTAGGTCTTCCATACATTTATAATTTTGAGTCTTGTCTCTTAGATTTTGATAAAATGGCTTTTACCGGCACCGGTTGCCGGAAGATACCCTTCAGTTATTCGATGTGCATCAACAATGGTGACTTTGCCCATTTGAATGCCAACCGCGAATGGTATAAAGCAAGAACGAATGAGATGGGACGCTGGATTATCAATTCTTTTACCGGATTTACTAAAAATGATATGGATATGTGTATCCAATATGCAGATTCACTGCTGAACAAATATACAAATGAACTTGGCTTCGGAATCATCTCCATACAAAACGTGCGCGCGATTGCTTCCGCATATACCGGAGACTTCCCAGCAGCAATCCTGTTCCTGAAAAATTGCATAGAACAGAATAGCAATCTGCTAGGTAGCCTGAATAAATGTCAGGCTATGCTACCAATAGATAGACAGAGAATTAGTTGGCATACTCCCAGTGTTATCCTTCCGGCTAGCATGGATGACAATGGTTTATCCGTAACAGCCAAAATCAACCAAAAAGAATTGAGACTCTATTTTATACCCGAAAAGACCGAATGCATGATTTCGTCCGAAGAAGCGGAAAAGTATCAAATGCAAATCATAGAATATGAAGAAGACTCCGCTCATAAGGAAAAATAGCTATTGCAAAAGAACTCATACTTAGGAGTATGACCGCACAGAACGTACAGTTCAGTATCGATGAGGAAATAAATGGTGTTTATCTGGGGAACAGTTTACTGTATATGATACCGCAATATTCCCTTGAAAAGCAACAAATCACTCTATTCAAGCAACCGACTCCTGCTGGCGAAAAAGAAATAAAACATCCCCTTTTAATGATACAACACATGCTATGTTATTATCAACTAAAAGGGGATGATATAGAGGAAATTGATATTACAACTCCAGATCCAATGGCAAAGACCGTTACTCTGAAAGAGTTACTGGAACAAAACAGCAAAGTGACCATTGACGGCCAGAATATGTATATACGTTTTCTCTAGCTAGAGATATTCCATAAACAATAAAGTTAAAGCCAACTAATTCATTGCGAGTTAGTTGGCTTTTTTGCATCTTTAATCATTCCCCAAAAAATACGGTTTGACGGCTAAAACGAGGGTAATTCAAAGTAAAAACACAATAATGAAAACAGCCCTCAAAGGTGTGTTTTATCAATAAAAATCCGCAAACACAAAAACATTATTACTTTCCTCATCTTCAAGAAGTGAAGCAACCAGTTCTTTGAGTTTACCACTGAGCTTGTTCTTGTAATATGCTTCTTCGAGTTCAGCAAATTCCAGTTCAAAGTGGTACGCATGTTCGTAATAATTTAAAAGCCGGGGATTGATATACAACTCTTTTCCTTCAAAATCGGAAAGAGTTATTTTTTGGCGAAACAGTTCCCCTGTTGCTTTGTCACGCATATAATACTTTGGTGTCGGAGATTCCCCTGTTTCCCGATAAGGGTAAACCGCTATAAACTGATATTTCCCCGCATCCATACAGATATCCATAACCGTCATTGGGGTTTGACTGCTCAATATTGGTTTTTTGTACATATATGGAGTTAAATGCTTTTCTTTGCTGTAATGAAAAACGGTGTCGGATTCGGGATTGTATAAAAGTAATCCGTCAGCCGACTTTCTCACACGTCCGTAACTCACCTGACCAGTAAATACACTGTTCTTATAACTCAGATCTATATTTTTGTTTGGTAGTGAGATATAATCCAGCACTGTACCATCCAATTTGGAAATAAGAAAGAAAGTTGAATCAATGTTTTGTACTATATCTGAGGCATTGCTTTGTATGATAGATCGCCACAATTTCGTGTTATCATACACCAATATGGACACATCGTCAAACAAAGTCATTTGTCCGTTAACATTCGTCTGAGGTAAATTTATTTTCCTTTTGAATTCACCCAATGATGAATAGACCATAATATGATCGCTAAAGTCGGACGAAACAAACACTTCATCATTTGCTTCGTCATACATTAGCGAATATGCATCTCTGTATTCTTCCGATCCCTGTCCCCTACGGTTAAAATGTGATTTGGGATTTCCCTCTTTTGAGAAAAACAGCACGCTGTTCTGAGAGCGGTCTATAACAATAATATTGTTTTCAGTTACATAATCAATGCTGCCTTTATAGAGATAATCATCAGTTTTTGAATTGAGGTGCAGATAAGAGACATCCGCAATATCGGTGAGCTCGATTTTCTTTTCGGGATATTCTTTGGTGACATCAATAAATGCCAGTTTCTCTTGCAGTTCTTTATTAGAGGTACAACTTGCAATTACAAGTGATAAGACTAAATAAAACACTTTTCTCATATTCATGACCTTCAATTTTAATTAATTAGGAAATGTCGGCTGATTTCCTCTCGGCTCTTTAATTCTTCCACCTCAATAATTTCCGCTGGCAAATTATCCTTATAAGTCTGGTTCATTTGGGCATTATGTTTCCTATATGCTTCAGTTATCCACAGGTATTGCAGAATATCCGTAGCTAGTCTCTGCGCCCCAGAAATATCATGATGTAATAAATCAGCGTTGCCAGCGAGCCGAGGGCAGCCACTACATAAGTATAGGCAGCCGAACGAAGGGCATCTTCTGCCTGGGCATGATTGTAGGAGTTCGTAATGCCGGAATTGCTCAGCCATACCAGCGCACGCTTACTTGCATTGATTTCCACCGGAAGTGTGATGAAGCTGAACAGAGTTGTCATAGCGAATAAGATGATACCTGCCAACAATAATTGCGGGAAGACATTCAGCAACAAGATACCTCCCAGCAATACCCATGTCATGATGTTGGAAGCAAACGATACTACGGGCACCAACTTGCTACGCATCGTCAGCGGAGCATAAGCGCGCGCATGTTGCACGGCATGTCCGCATTCATGGGCGGCAACGGCGGCAGCCATGATGCTATTGCCTTCGTATACGCCTTCACTCAGGTTTACTGTCTTATTGGCAGGATTGCAATGGTCGGTCAGATGCCCCGGAGTATGCGTCACGGTCACATCATAGATACCATTATCGTGCAGCATCTTCAATGCCACGTCTCTTCCCGTCATTCCGTTGCCGGTAGCGATTTTAGAGTATTTCTTAAACTTGTTCTGCAAATTCATCTGTACCAACCAACTGACGAGAGCGATACCTATAAAAATAATCCATTGTATTCCTATCATTCCTGTTGTCATATTCTTCTTTTCTTTTTTAGTGAATAATTATGTCGTTTCTAATCGTATTACAAATTGCTTGCCAAAAATAAAGGGAAACTGCGAGCTAAGCTACAGTTCCCTCTATCTTTTAAGAAAAGTTATTAATGATTGGTGATTGATGTTTAGTGATTAGCGTTTAGTGATTAGTGATTGGCATATATCACTAAACACTAATCACTAATCTCCAGTTCCACCACCTTATCAATGTCCGTCGGCACTTCAGGAAGCGAAAGAGTGACACCTCCCTCACACTTCTGCGCCTTCAAAGGACGTCGGTCGGCAAAGCTGACGGCTTTCTTCACTTTCTTATCGCCCAAAGGAAGGAAGAGTGTCTTGTCCTGCAAGTCGAGGATATGCACATATAGTTTGTTTCCTTTCTGGGTGGTTACTCCCCAAGCATGAGGGGCGATACGACCACCGCGGGTTCCATAAATGGTTTCACCGTAGGTTTTCATCCACTCTCCCACTTCGGCCAGGCGTTGCAAAGCTGTTTCCGGCAGTTCTCCGTCGGGCTGAGGGCCGATATTCATCAGCAGATTGGCATTCTTGCCAGCTGCTTTCACCAGATAATGTATCAGGGTTTTGGTCGACTTGTAATTCTGGTCGGTAATCTTATAACCCCACATGCCATTCATGGTTTCGCAGGTTTCCAACGGCAAGGCACTGACGTTTTGTCCTGAAAGTCCGGCATTGTTCTCGCCCGGCAGGTCGCGCTCGAAAATCTGAATGTCTTCTCCGGCATTAGGCATCTGGTGATGGTTGTTACCAACCAGACAAGCGGGTTGCAGACGGTGTATCAGGGTATATTGTTCGGGGAGTTGCCAGTCGAAGTCAGGGTTCTGGTCCTGATCCCACCAGCCGTCAAACCAGATGGCACCAATCTTTCCGTAGTTAGTCAATAGCTCGGTCAATTGGTTATTCATAAATTGGTAGTAGCTGCTCCAGTCTCCATTCGGATTAGGTCGGCCGGTACCCCGGCCAGTTCGTCCCTGCGGAGCATCTTCGCGATACCAGTCGATATGCGAGTAATAGAAATGCAACCGGATGCCTTGCTTATGACATTCATCTGCCAGTTCTTTCACAATATCACGTTTGAAAGGAGTTGCATCTACAATATTATAATCGGAGAAGCGGGTGTGGAACATGGAGAAGCCTTCGTGATGGCGGGAGGTGAAGCAGATATACTTCGCACCGGACGCCTTGATGGCTGCCACCCACTTGGCTGCATCAAACTTGGAGGGATAAAAACCGCCCGCCAGCTTGGCATATTCTTTATAATTCAGATTATTGTTCGTCATGGTCCATTCTCCGGTTGCCAACATGCTGTATAGCCCCCAGTGCAGGAAGATGCCGAATTTACTGTCCTGAAACTCTTCGCGGGATTTCATATTCTCTTCCGTAGGCTGATACGTCTGTGACTTTGCAGGCAAGGCTACGGATAACAACAATAAAAGTGATAAGAATTGTATTTTCATGATATTAACAAGTAATTGATTTTATTGAAGGTAAATATACTGTTTTTTTTTAAATGCTCATACTTTACTTGAACATTTTAACACTTGCAGTCAGTATACTAAAAATTACAAAGTGAACAACTAATGAAAAAGACTATCTTTCTCCATTCTTCTTTTCATCATCAAAATTGCAGGAGTTTTAATTTTCATCGGCTTGCTTATTATTATTTGGGCTATATGTTTAGCTTGTTTATATTCGCCATGATCTCTATACAAATAAAATAATTTGCATAAGGGCATAAAACGAGAAGGACACATATCTCTTGCCGAACTATAATATTTTTCAGCCATCTTAAAATTATTCAGATTTTGGTATCCTTCTCCAATAACCAATTCCAAGTCATAGTCTGCCCAATACTCTCGACATCTTAAAGCTACAGCTAAACATTCTTCATATTGTTTCATTACTAAAAGAACAGATGCGTAATTATAAAGGAAGTAAGGATTATCTTTAAGCATCACTTCAGAGCATTGATAAATGTGGAGAGCCTCATCACTATGTTCACCTAATGAAAGTTCCGAAGCATTAAACCACTGCCTTTCTGCATCGACATGTTCAACCAGTTTATAACCTCCATACCCTAAAACAAATATAATCGTTATACATATTATCTTTTTTATATATTTCGGGCACAAAAAGAATTTGAAATATTCAATTAATACCGTATATACACATAAGTAAAATATAATCCAAATGAAAGGATATGAAAATGGATATGAAAAACAAGAAAGAGTACCTATAATTAATAAAGAGTAAAGACTTATTTTTTTATTCATATTAGAGGCGGTTTTATATGAATAAATAAGTAATAAAACCATTACAATTAATGCTAATATCCCAACAATTCCAAAAGTTAAAAGAATATTTAAATACTCATTAAAGGGATGTTTGACATTATCTGCCAATATAGAATAACGTTCCTGTTTATGCTGCCTAAAGTAACTTGCTTGATAATCCATATAGTGGGCCTCAAAACTTCCCAGTCCATGTCCAATCCAAAAAGCATCTTTTGCCATATTCATGCTGCACTTCCAGATCAAGATTCTCCCATCTGCAGAATCCTTCTTCATCCAATAGCCTGCAATAAAAAATAATACAAAACTAATGAGCAGACAAATAGTAGAAATCCATTTCAGCTTCAATTGACGATACAAAAAAACACAACATAGAATAAGGAGACTTGTTATTCCTGATCTTGAATATGATAAAATCACTGCAATTATTACTATAACTCCTATTATCCAGCCTGCAAATTTGATATATTTAGAATTACTCTTCAATAAATAGAAACCAATAAATGGTATTCCTGCACACAAACATGCAGAGAAACCTGCAGGATTATCAAAACTGCCAGTTACTCTATAAGGGAAACATGATTTCAGAATGTTGCAATATTGAGCTATTCCATAAATAGCCTGCAATAAACAAATAATAGATATTATTACTCCTATTGCAGCTATATCGACTTTTACAGATTTAGAGAATAATGTTCTTACACAGCAATATATACCTATAAACAAAGCCCCAGCTATTGTAAAAATCCATTTAGGGAAAACATAAATATCTGTGAATTGTTCCGAAAATAAGAACATACTACCTGCACATAACAGTGTGAAAACAAATAGAAATATAGAAATCTTATTACTCACACATTAATTGTTAAGCATTTATATAATTTTATCTATTTAGTTATCATTCTGAATATAATCATAAATACCAATAGGAAACATACCACTACAGGAAGATAGTGTTTAAATTTTCTATCCATCCTCTTTCGAGGCATAGTCATTACTGCAACGAATGTCAACCATCCCCACATCAAGAACGATGCAAGAGAAAAATATAAAGGAGCAAGAGGAAAGCAAAAGCTATCAATTACAAAGACAACAAAATAGCCACAGGCCAAAATACAAAAAATGTAATGATACCACTTCATTTCATAAACTATTAAAATATGATTACTTACTTTTCAAACAATCCTCATATGCTCTTTCTGCCAGGCGTATATCATCAGCGTAATTGGCTAAAGCTGCAGCATAACATAAACATGCAACAACTGGGACTTCTACTAAGCACGTGCATCCTATAATTGCCAAATCAGCTTTACCCTGAGCCCAAGCATAGTCAGATTTTCGACGTTCTTCACATGTCTCCACTGGATCGTATGGATTGCATTCAGTGCTACGCGTCTTTATAACTACCCGCATTCTTTTCTCCGAAAAACTTAAAAATAGTTGAGTCTGTTCGGTTTTGTTCAATCTCAAAATATCCGTATTGATAACTAATTTTTCTTTTGTTTTTGCCAACAACAACAATCCATCTTTAATATCAGCTTTATTTATAAAGGCTTCCATATAATCATCATTATTCAAATTATACATTAGCTCGTCAAATTCTTCCCTACTCATAGCCGATGTATGATCCAAAATTTGTTTACACAATTGCTGACTGCACATTTTAAAGTCCAAAAAAGCATTTTCTTCAGCGACAGTTTCCATTAATTGTGCTCTAAATCCCTGTTCATCTACTATTTCGGATTCTGTTTGACAATCATTGCTTTGCCCTTCTGAACTACAACTGTACACTACAAATACTGTAGATACAATTAATACTGCCCGATAAAACATTTTTTTCCATACCTCGTTCGATTTAAAGTTTATATAAAGGAAATCGTCATGTATAAAAGTCGTTGAATTATTACAGAATATCAACAATAGACCGTATACAAATCGCTAATATATTATTTGTATATGGTGATATATTGATTTAATTTTGTTTTTCATATAATACATCCACTTTTGATATTACCCATATTTATAAACAATTAAAGGTAGAGTGTTTTAATAGCATCAGAGAAAGAGTATTTCTTAATCTTCATTTTCTTTTTAAGTCGACTTCGTCTCATTCGAAATGAGCTCATTTGAACATGTAATATTCGGGCGATATGAGCATGCTCCATATTGGAACGTAACAAAAGTATAACATGAATATCATCTTCAGTAAGCATAGGATAGATTTTTCTCAATCGTTTAGTGAATCCATTTTGAACATGATTGATTAGAATTTCCAATTCTAGCCAATCACTCATTGTAAATTCATTTCTACACGCAATAAATGTTTGAATTTCACTTGTTATTTTTAAGGGGCATTTTAAGCACCCTTTTCTGTGCATAATTGAACTTAAACACAGGCCTAATTTGTAAATTAATGATGTTATATTAATCATAGTTTTGTATATTATCAAACATTTTTATAATCAATCCATTTCAATAATAAACAGGTTTACCATTTTCAATTAGAAAAGGTCGTTGCATACGTCCCATATAAGTGTTACAATGTAATAAGAATAAAGTTTTTATAGGTACTTTGCCAAAATTGAGTGTATAGGAATCCGTAGGAGTTATATCTTTTAGTGGCTTCCATCCATTTTCCCAATAAAGAAGTGTATAAGATTCTGCATCTAACTTCAATACTTTCTTTATATCATATAAATTAAGTCCATTCACTAATATTGAACACTGAGTTGGAACAATAACCCTAATGCTGTCCTTAGTAACTACAAACGGATTACCAGCAGGAAACAAACCAGTAGAATTTCCTACCATTGGAAAATAGAGTAATCCACAAGATATTCGTGGATAAAAGACTTTTTTCTGCCTCACTATACCTTGAGCAACAACTTCGAATTTTCCCCGATTGTACGTTGCTAAATATACAATCGAATCGGTCACTTGAATAGGAATTTGTACAATGCGAGAATTATAATATTCAGATGTCACATTTACCAGTGTACGATTCATCAACTGTCCATTCCAGCGAGTCAGCTTTATTTTCTGCTTTGGCTGCAATTCATAGCAAACGCGTTGAACGAGTGGAGCAATCCAGTTATTTCGCTCCGGCTCACGCTCATAAGGAGAGAAATAAATAAATTGATGATTTTCGTCAATAAAACTATTATAAGTATGTCCCCCATTAACTTTTCCATGATAAGGAATTATATCCAAATTGAGTGGAATACCAATGGCATGCATTTGTTGCATAGCATTCAATGCTAAGTGATCACATGTTCCCCACCCATTTTTTCTATCTGTTCAACCGAAAGATCACCTGGAATTTTATCAGCTCCATGGATATATTTTTTCCGAAATGAGAATTAAAATAAAAGACGATCTCCTTCATCGAAGCATTAGATTCAGCCAATGAATCAGCTATAGTTTTATAATGAGAATAATAAAATGCACGCCAAGCATCTAAGGGTTCCTGCTTTGTACGGTATGGCAAAATACTCCGGCAGAATTTATCAAAAGACAAATGCTTGCACCATGGATACTTTCTCCATACTTCAAATGCCATATCTATATTTTCTATCAAATATGGAGCCGTAATATGAGTTAAATCCGACTCCGGCTCCAACTGTAAAAAGGCACTATCCTTTCCTTGTTTTATATATCGAATAGTACCCTTTCCACGCATATTTTCAATTAAAAAACAAGCTGCTCTCCTTTTAAGTAAGTCATCATGATAATGTAAAAGTACTTTTTCTAATTCTTTCCTATTCCCAGATGCCATAACTAAAGCCTGTTCTAGAGCATCGTTCGTATGAGTTGAACAAGAAGATGATATTATAAATAAAAGTACTAGGCCTATAATTAAATAGTATTTACAGAAGCTATTTATATTCATTCAAAGAATCAATTAATCTATGTAAAAAACCAATCTCGCTGAATTGGATTTGAAATTCAAGCCAACTAAACTTTTCTGATTAAACCTTACTTCTGTTCAACCTGCTTCTTCCTAGCTAGTGAACTTTCACAAAATTAAATAACAGCATCTAATCACACATATTATTATATTTAAATAATACATGGTAAATATACTAAATTATTTAATATAACATATGAATATTATAAAATATTAAACTACAGCAACTACTTTATCCCACTATATCAACTGTAAAAACAACCAATTAATATCATAAGATAAAATATAGAACACTAGTTTTTTAAATAAGATTTCTAGGAAGGATGCCTTCTCACTCTCATAAGTATCAGATATAATGCCAAATTTAGGTTAAGAATTTGGAGACGAACAGCATACAGATAGTTATTTCAAATAAAAGAACGGGATACACAGACATCCACGGTTCTAGAGATGAAACCGCAAAATCTGTGTGGCCCGTACCTAAGGTGTTTTAATCTATTTTATTCTCCGGTATATCGTTCGATGGTCTGTTCACGGTCAGGACCTAATGAAACAATCTTGATGGGCACACCAAGTTGCTCTTCCAGGAAAGAGAGATAGGCATTAAACTCTTCGGGGAATTCATCCTCGCTCTGCATCTTTGTCATATCCGTCTCCCAGCCGGGCAGCTCCACATACACCGGTTCTACGCCGTCGGCAATATCGAACGGATAGTAATCAATCTCTTCGCCGTCCATCTTGTATGCCACGCAAGCCTTGATAGTTTCAAAAGAATCGAGCACGTCGCTCTTCATCATTATCAGTTTGGTTACACCGTCCACCATAATGGCATACTTCAATGCCACCAGGTCAATCCATCCGCAACGACGTTTGCGTCCGGTTACCGAACCGAATTCATGTCCCAACGTACAGATTTGGTCGCCAGTCTTATCAAACAATTCCGTAGGGAACGGACCGGCACCTACACGCGTGCAATATGCCTTGAAGATACCATATACTTCGCCTATCTTATTAGGAGCTACTCCCAGACCGGTGCAAGCACCCGCACAAACCGTATTGGAAGAAGTGACAAACGGATAAGAACCGAAGTCAATATCGAGCATCGTTCCCTGTGCACCTTCACACAACACTGATTTTCCGGCAGAAAGCAATCCGTTTATCTCATGTTCGCTATCCACCAAATTGAACTGCTTCAAGTATTCGATGCCTTCAAACCATACCTTTTCCAGCTCCGTCAAGTCGTAGTCATAATTCAGACTCTTCAAAATCTGCTCGTGACGGGCTTTGGCTGCCGCATACTTCTTGTCGAAATCATGCAGAATATCACCGACACGCACACCGTTACGGCTCACCTTATCCGTATAAGTCGGGCCGATACCTTTACCGGTAGTCCCCACTTTCGCATCACCTTTCGCTGCTTCGTAAGCGGCATCCAGAATACGGTGGGTAGGCAGAATTAAATGAGCCTTCTTAGAGATATGCAAGCGTTCCTTCAGGTTATGGCCCGACGCCTCCAATGCTTCTGCTTCCGCTTTAAAGAGAGCGGGGTCGAGTACCACACCGTTACCGATGATATTTACCTTGTCACCTTGAAAAATTCCCGAAGGAATGGAACGGAGCACATACTTCTGGCCTTCGAACTCTAATGTATGTCCGGCATTCGGTCCACCTTGGAAACGTGCCACTACATCGTATCTCGGAGTTAATACGTCAACGACTTTGCCTTTGCCTTCGTCGCCCCATTGTAATCCTAATAGAATGTCTACTTTCATTTTTCTTTCTTATGGTTATTATTTTTCTTCTTTCGTTTGTTAGCGCGGTCGCACTTGCTGCACAATCCATACATATATAATGAATAATGTGTCAGATTGAACCTACTCAACTTTGTATCCTCAACGGCACGTTGCAGCTCCTCATTCTGAAACTCGGTCACCTTGCCGCACTGCGTACAGATTTGGTGGTGATGCGTATCACGATTATAGCTTTTTTCGTATTGGGAGGAGTTTCCGAACTGGTGCTTAATGACCAGCCGTGCATTGATAAGCAATATGATAGTGTTGTAGAGCGTCGCCCGACTGACACGGAAATTCTCCTGATCGGCCATCAGTGAATAAAGCGTGTCGATGTCAAAATGTCCGTCAATGGAATAAATAGTGTCGAGTATGGCATAGCGCTCGGGAGTCTTCCGATACCCGTTCGTATTGAGATATTCGGTGAATATCTGCTTAACCGTATCTTTCACATTCTGACTTTCCATTTGACGGCGCAGTTTTTTACAGCCAACAAAGTTAAACCTTTTTTGCGGAAAGCAAACGAGAAAGGGGAAAAAATAAGGAATAGAGTAATAAGGTGGTAAGGCGTTAGGGTTATTTCACCTTATCACCCTATCACCTCCTCTTTTACCGCTTTATACAGCAACCGTTCCGCTTCCAATTCGGAGTTTTCCATCTCCTCCACCCTACGGCAAACCAGAAATGCGTTCTCTTCAGCGTGCTGCATGAAGCGGCGGAGCGCAACCATCACGGCATTGCGCACGTGGTAGGAACCGGAAAGGAAAGCAGCGACGGCCTGGTCGAGAAACTCGTTCTCAACGCGCTCGTTCATATCTCCTTTCTTGGCCAACAGGCGGGCAATTGTCAGGAAACCACAGACTTGAACATATTCCCTTTCATCGGCAATCCAATGCAAAGACTTGGCCGGTGCATAGGGCAAATGCTGAAAAAGGTTCATGCAAGTGAGTTCGGCTATCTCTATATTGCGAATATCTTCCAGCCAAATATCGGCAATCTCGGGAAAGAAGCTATCCACCGGTTGCAAAAGCCCTGCAAGGATTTTGCACTCCCGAATGTCTTCTTTCCAAAGCGCCTGCGCCAGTGCATGATTTTTTTCATAAGCGGTGGCAATGCTCTTGATGCGGGGAAGTTCCACGCCGAAGTTCAGCTTATAAACCAAGCCTTTCTCGCGCATACTTTGGGACACAGCCCCGTTCATGGAGAGACGGAGCTGTGTTTTAATATCTTTCAACTGCTGATGCAATTGTTCGTTTGAATCTATCATATACTTATTAATTATTGATGGAGGGCAAAGTGGAATAATCCTTGCTATAGCGCAACATTTGTTCTGGATAGCCCTCGTCATACATCACTTTGACATCTACAATCTCGCCATCGGCATTCTTCACAGCCTCATACTTGGGATTGATAAATCCTTTATAGGGAGCCAGGTTCAGCTTTTTATAGTGTTCCAAGACCTCTGCATGCAGGGTGGGGTCTACTTTTACAGCATACGTTTCCACCAAATCATGAGTACCTGCATAGTCTCCGGTAGATTTAATACGTTGGATTTCAGCAAGTAATTCACCGAACAACTCACGCAGCTTTTCATAATCGTTCACTACCACATAAGTCTTTCCGTCTCTCTTCACCAGTTCCACCACTTTATCGGCAGAGCCTTTTTCAAATATCCAACGGGCAATGAGCCGACGGTTGCGCATGTGTGCTTCTTCCACACTGTTACCCGGCTGGAGGCGTACGAGTTGCGTCATCAAGCCATTCATCAGATACGTATAGTATTGGGCTTTGTAGGCTTCGGCACTCGGAAGAAGTTCCAGTTCCACCAGCTTGGGGTCGGCTACGTAATAAAGACCGAACAAATCGGCACGCGCCTCCTCGATAGTAGAGCCGTAAGCTTTCAACGCATCAGGGTCTACACCCGGAAGCAGTTTGCCCGAGCCATGTCCTAGACATTCGTGCAGGTCGGTATGCAGTTTGTCGGCGAGGTCGGAATACTTATCTATCAGTTCCAATTCGGCATGGCTATAGACGAACTCCTCATTGAAGCCGTTGCCGTGTGCCGCCTTGTTGTAAGCATCCGTGATATTGCCGATAGTGACAGATTTGGAGCCGTGATGGCTGCGTATCCAGTTGGCATTGGGCAGATTGATGCCGATAGCCGTCGACGGATATAAATTACCGGCAAGAATAGCCGCCGTAATCACTTTGGCTGAAACACCTTTCACTTCCTCTTTCTTGAATTGTTTGTCCACTGGAGAGTGGTCTTCAAACCATTGTGCATTGCTGCTGATGGTTTCCGTGCGGCGGGTAGCTTCCAAGTCCTTGAAGTTCACCAGGGACTCCCAACTGGCTTTCATGCCCAACGAGTCTCCGTAGTTCTCCGTAAATCCGTTCACAAAGTCGATGCGCGAATTCAAATCTTTCACCCAAAGAATAGCATAATCATCGAACGTCTTCAAGTCACCGGTTTCATAAAACTCAATCAACTTGGCAATAACCGCTTTTTGCTCGGGTGTTTCTGCCACGCCTTCCGCCTTCTTCAGCCAATATACGATTTTCTCGATAGCCGGTCCGCACAGACCGCCCACCTTCCATACCTTTTCCTGAATTTTACCGTCCACTTTCACCAGGCGACTGTTCAAGCCGTAAGAGATGGGGGGGTTCGTCCTTCGGGTCTTTCATCGCATTATAAAAGTCTTCGGCTTCCTTCTGCGTGACACCGTCGTAGTAATTGCATGCAGAAGTCAGCACCAAGTCTTCACCCGCAGCCTGATTGACTCGCTTCGGCATCACTTTAGGGTCGAAAATGACGAGAAATACCTCCTAACAAAGTTGCTCCACCGTCTGCCCCTGTGCAAGCGGAAGTGTGGAGGCATCTACGCTCAGCAAGGCCTGCTTGAAGAATTCGGGAGTAAAGCCCGGAACAAACTTCTCGCTGCCATAATGATGATGGATACCGTTGGAGAACCATACCCGTTTCAGATACACTTCCATCGCCTTGAAGTCGGGGATATTCTTATCGCCCGCATAGCCGGTGTAGACAGCTTCCAACATACGGCGAATTCTTAAATTGTATTTTCCGTTCTGGTCGAACAGAATATACCGCCCTTGCAAAGCGGCCTCCGTGAGATAATAAACTAATTCCTTCTGCTTGAGAGACAAATCCTCAAAGCCCGGTACGCGATAGCGTAAAATCTGTAAATCTGCAAATTGTTCCACTGTATAATTGAATTTTTCTGCCTCGACAGTAGTTTTCGGTGTTCCACCGCATGCAGTCAGTAAAGACAGGACGGCCACCAGAGAAATAAGTTGTTTTTCATATGCGGGAAGAAGCGTTAATTGGTATTAGAAAGTATAGCCGGCATTAAAATGACAAAAGGAAGTATCCCGGAATGATATTCCGGAATATTTCCTTTTTATAGGTTCAATAACACTGATTATTTCTTTTTCTCCAAATGTTTCTTGCGATAGTCATTCGGTGTCTCCCCTACATTCTTATAGAATGCGGCATAAAACGACTGACGGTTGGCAAAGCCAACCATAGTGCTGATTTCTTCTACATTCTTGTCAGCGTATCTTTTGTCTGTCAATAAATGCAAAGCATCCTTCACTCTATATTCGTTCAACAAACAAGAATAATTCATACCAAAGCGCGAATTTACGACTGCCGACAAATAACGGGTATTGGTCTGCAATTCTTTCGCCAAATCTTTAGCTGAATAATCAGGGTCTCTGTACTTCTTTTGCACAACAATGATATTCAATATCTTGTCATACAACTCATCTGCCAGTTCCGGACGAATTAAGGAACGATAGGCAGCTCTCTTCTCTTTCTTTTCGCGCAGGTTGTAGGGACGCTTCTTTGGCGTCATATCCTGTGCTTTGTTTTCTAAATCACTCATTGAATCAACTGGTTAGGGTTGTTTAAAAATAGAGTTCTAGAGGATTTTTCCCTAGACTTTACAAAAGTCTGACATTTTTTTTTAATACGCAACTTTTCGCGTACATATTTTTGATGTGTAAACAAGGAAAAACGTTCAAAATAGGCGGACATATATTTTTCATAAGATTATTTAACGTTTTCGCCTTAATCGGACAAGTGCTAATCTGGCAAGCATAGTATTCGCGTTATATACAATAAATAATGTACCTTTGCTCCCTGAAAACATACCTTTATCAATTATGCTACAAACGCTCAAAACATACTTCGGTTACGACAGTTTCCGCCCCTTGCAGGAAGACATCATCCGCCATATTCTAGCCGGAAAAGACACACTTGTGCTGATGCCGACCGGTGGCGGCAAATCCATCTGCTACCAGCTTCCGGCACTGCTGCGCGAGGGTACGGCCGTGGTTGTTTCTCCTCTCATCTCGCTGATGAAAGACCAGGTTGAAGCTCTGTGTTCCAACGGAGTTGCCGCCGGGGCACTGAACAGCAGCAACGATGAAACGGAAAATGCCGCCCTGCGTCGCGCCTGCATGGAGGGGAAGCTGAAGTTGCTGTATATTTCACCGGAGAAGCTGATTGCCGAAGCCGGCTATCTGCTACGGGATATGCACATCTCGCTTTTTGCGATTGACGAGGCGCACTGTATCTCGCAATGGGGACATGATTTCCGCCCGGAATATGCGCAACTCGGACTTCTGCACCAACAGTTTCCCGAGGTGCCCATCATTGCCCTGACGGCTACTGCCGACAAGATTACCCGCGAGGACATTATTAAACAACTTCAGTTAAATCAGCCCCGTATATTTATATCATCTTTCGACCGGCCTAATCTGAGCCTTGCCGTAAAAAGAGGGTATCAGCAAAAAGAGAAAACAAAGACAATTCTTGACTTTATCGCCCGGCACCCCGGAGAAAGCGGCATTATTTACTGCATGAGCCGCAGTAAAACGGAGTCGGTTGCACAGATGTTGCAGAAGCAAGGTATCCGTGCGGCGGTCTATCACGCAAGTTTGTCTTCCGCCCGTAGGGACGAAGCACAGGATGACTTCATCAATGACCGTGTGCAGGTGGTGTGTGCCACCATCGCCTTTGGTATGGGGATTGACAAGAGTAATGTGCGTTGGGTCATTCACTATAATTTACCCAAAAGCATCGAGAGTTTCTATCAGGAGATAGGGCGTGCCGGACGCGACGGGATGCCTAGCGACACTTTACTGTTTTACTCGCTGGCAGATCTTATTCTGCTTACCAAGTTTGCCACAGAAAGCGGTCAGAAAAACATTAATATAGAGAAGCTGCAACGCATGCAGCAGTATGCGGAAGCCGACATTTGCCGGCGTAGGATACTGTTAAGTTATTTCGGGGAGACGGCAGACCATGATTGCGGAAACTGCGACGTATGCAAAAATCCTCCCGAACGCTTTGACGGAACCATTATCGTGCAAAAGGCCTTGAGTGCCATCGCCCGTTCCAACCAACAAATCGGCACCGGTGTATTGGTGGACATCCTGAGAGGAAACATGAGTGCCGAAGTCACCGACAAAGGATACCAGCACTTGAAAACATTCGGTGCGGGACGCGAAGTTCCGGCACGCGACTGGCACGATTATTTGTTACAGATGTTGCAACTCGGATATTTTAAGATTGCCTACAACGAGAATAATCACCTGAAGATTACTTCCATAGGAAATGATATTCTCTTTGGTAGAACTTCCGCACAACTGGTAGTCATTCGCCACGAAGAACCCGCCACAAACAAGCGGGCACGCAAGCAGAAAGCACCGGCTCCCGTCAGGGAGCTTCCATTGGGACTACCGAATACGGAAAACGAAGACCTCTTCGAGGCCTTACGGCAGCTTCGCAAGCGCCTTGCCGATGAGGAAGCATTGCCGGCATACATCGTCCTATCCGACAAGGTGCTTCATCTCCTCAGCACTTCACGCCCCACTACGATTGAGGAGTTCGGAAATATCAGCGGCATCGGGGAATATAAAAAGAAGAAATACGGGAAGGAGTTTATTCAGTTGATACAGAAGTATGTCTGAGGGGAAAGAAGAAAAGGAATATAGTCTTATTCCTTTAACTCATATCCTTTCTTACTGAAAGTCTCCTATACTCACTGCACAAGATGGCATCTTATGCTACACAAGTTGGCATCTTGTGCTGCATAAGATGCCATCTTGTGCAGTGAACATAAGTATGGAAAGAATAAAGAGATAGTAAGAAGAGATACGAGCATAGGCAGGGAGGACGAAAAGCAATAAAGAGCTATCTGCATTGCTTCAGCAAATCGCGTAAATCGACACGTGGAATTCCCAACGATATTGCCTTTTCAAAATCGCGTTTTGCCAAATCTTTCTTCTTCTGAGCAAGGTAAATCTCACCGCGTATCAGATAGGCCTCCGTCTGTGAGGCATCAAGTCGAAGGACTTCTTCCAAATCCATCAACGCTATATCCGCATGCAGCATGTCTTTCTCTACTCCGGCACGTGCCACGTAGAGCATAGCACGTTGGGAAGGCGTCAGTGACGAATACTCTTCTTTTCCGGCTATCATGCTGTTCAATATTGAAAGCGAAGCTTCATACTTTCCGTCTTTCTGCTCCAGAGTAGCCAGTCCGAGCCGACCGTTGAAGCTAGCGGGGTTCACGCGCAAGAGATGCTCATAGTCTGCCTTTGCCATCTTATAATCGCGCTGCTGCATATAGATATAAGCCCGCATCAGCAGGGCTTCCTCATTATCTTTCTCCATGTCCAGTGCCAGCGAGTAATCGGCTTGCGCCAGATTGTTCCTGCCCAGTTCCATATAAATAGCAGCGCGGTTCAGCAGGATTGGGACAGTTCGTGGCGCAATGTTCAGTGCATAGGTATATGACTCCAAAGCCTGGTCGTAATCCCGTTGCCTCCGCTGTATCGTTCCGAGATTGGAGAACAGAAGGGCATTATGGGGATTGGCCGGTTCCAGTTTCAGCGCACGATGAATGTAATCTTCCGCCTGCGTCAGGCTGTCCTGCTCCGCATAGGCAATGGCGCGGTCGCACAACTCCTGATAGGTTTGCGAGAGGGCGGGAACAATTCCAAGGCCCAACAATAAGAAAGAAAGAATTATCTTTTTCATATTCATCAATTATCAGTCGAGGGGATAGGTATCGAATGCGAATAACTCCGTCGACAGATACCGTTCTCCCGTATCGGGCAACAAAGCAACCATCATTTTGTTCGCAAACTCCGGTCGCTGCATCAGCACACGTGCCGCATAGACCGCCGCACCGGAAGATATGCCCGCCAGCAATCCTTCGGTGGATGCCAACTCGCGCCCACCGCGAATGGCTTCGTCATCGGGAACGGGAATTACTTCGTCCACCACCGTAGCATCGTAAAGGGCAGGGGTAAAGTTAGCACCAATTCCCTGGATGCGATGCGGCGCGGCTTCTCCTCCTTCGAGCACAGGAGAGGAGGCCGGTTCGACGGCTACAATATAAATGTTCGGATTATGCTTCTTCAACGCACGGGCTACACCGCACACCGTACCGCCCGTCCCCACCCCGGCAATAAATACATCGACTTTCCCGTCCGTGTCCGTCCAGATTTCTTCTCCGGTGGTCAGTTCGTGGATATGTGCATTGGCAGGGTTCTCAAATTGTTGCAGGATGACGGAGCCGGGTATTTCCTCCCGCAGTTCCTGCGCACGGGCAATAGAGCCTGACATGCCTGCCAAGCCGTCTGTCAGCACGATTTCCGCTCCCAGGGCTTTCAGCAGATTACGACGTTCCACACTCATGGTTTCGGGCATCGTCAGTATCAGATGGTAACCCTTGATGGTTGCCACCATTGCCAGGCCCACACCGGTGTTTCCGCTAGTGGGTTCTATAATCGTGGCGCCGGGCTTCAATGTTCCGCTCGCTTCGGCGTCTTCAATCATTGCCAAGGCTACTCTGTCCTTCATACTGCCTGCCGGATTGAAAGACTCCAGCTTGGCTATTATGTTTCTTTGCAATCCGTACTTGCGGCTGTACTGGGCCAGCTCCATCAATGGAGTGTGCCCGATGAGTTCTGTCAGCTTCTTTGCTATTTTTGCCATAATCGTTCTTTAATTAGAAAAGGCTGTATCGGAATTGCTTCTGATACAGCCTCACAAAGGTAGGAAAAATTCGTTTATTCCTTTATTTCCTTAATAAAGATTAGTGTTTGATGGTTTCTACAATCCAGGCACCTACTTCCTTCGTGCCATACTTGGCGCTGCCTTCCACCTGAATTTCCGGTGTGCGTACGTTGGCATCCAGAGAAGCATCTACCACTTTGCGGATTAACGCGCCCTCTTCTTGCAGGTCGAAATACTCGAACAGCATGGCCACGGAAAGGATTTGCGCCAACGGATTGGCGATGTTCAATCCCTTAGCCTGCGGCCATGAGCCGTGGATAGGTTCGAACACCGGTGTGCTCTCGCCTGTGGAAGCAGAGGGCAACAGGCCCATAGAACCGCTGATGACAGAACCTTCGTCTGTCAGAATATCGCCAAAGGTGTTCTCCGTCACCATGACATCAAAGAACTTGGGTTCCTGAATCATCTTCATGGCGGCATTGTCTACAAACATATAGTCGGTGGTTACTTCCGGATACTTCGGAGCCATTTCCTGCGCAATCTGTCTCCACAAGCGGGAAGAAGCGAGAACGTTGGCTTTGTCCACCACTGTCAGGTGTTTGTTGCGCTTCATTGCATATTCGAAGCCTACTTTCAGAATGCGTTCAATCTCGGGACGGGTGTACATGTTTGTATCATACGCCTTGTTATTGTCCTGATACTTCTCACCGAAATACATACCGCCGGTCAGCTCGCGAATGCAAAGGAAATCGGCGCCATCCACCAACTCGGCACGAAGCGGAGACTTATGGAGCAGGCACTTGAACGTCTGCACCGGGCGGATATTGGCAAACAAGCCCAGTTTTTTACGCATAGCCAGCAGCCCTTGTTCGGGACGTACTTTAGCGGTAGGATCATTGTCGAACTTCGGGTCGCCTACGGCAGAGAAGAGCACTGCATCCGCATTCTTGCAAACCTGATAGGTTGCTTCGGGAAACGGGTCGCCCACTTTGTCAATGGCATCCGCACCACAGATAGCATACTCATAACTTACTTTATGCCCGAATTTCTCACAAACAGCCGTCATAACGTCTACTCCTACGGCTGAAATCTCAGGACCAATGCCGTCACCGGCCAATACTGCAATTTTAAAATCCATGTTCTTATTATAATTATTAGTTGTTTACTAAATTATCATATTCGCTCTCAATGATATTCAGCATCTTCACCGTTGCCTTAATAGCGGCTTCCGTCTGGTCGGCATCCAAGCCCCGGGTGCGAAATACTTTATCATCAAAGCTCCACGTAATCACCGTCTGCACAAAGGCATCGGTACGTCCGCCGGGCGGAATGGTTACTGCATAATTGATCAACATCGGGAACTTGCGCCCCAATGTTACCTTATATATCTTGCGTAGGGCACGTACAAAGGCATCGTACTGACCGTCTCCACTGGAACTTTCTTCATATTCCTTACCGTTGATTTCAATCTTCAGCGTCGCCATCGGCTTCAATCCGTATGCAAGGTTCAGGATATAGCTTTTAAGGCTCACGCGTGCATCCGCCATTTCATGCTTCAAGACGTCGGAAACGATATAGGGCAAGTCTTCCTGTGTCACCAACTCCTTCTTATCTCCCAGTTCGATAATGCGTTCGGTCACCTTGCGCATGGCGTCCTCATCCAGTTGCAGGCCGAGGTCTTCCAAGTTCTTGCGGATGTTGGCTTTACCGCTATTCTTCCCTAAAGCATATTCCCGCTTACGTCCGAAACGCTCGGGCAGCAGGTCATTGCAATAGAGATTGCTCTTATTATCGCCATCGGCATGCATACCGGCCACCTGCGTAAATACATTCTCACCGACAATCGGCTTGTTGACGGGAATGACGATGCCCGAATAGGACTCTACCACGCGGCTCACATCGTTCAGACGACTTTCATCAATACTGGTTATGGCACTGAAGTGATCTTTCAGGATAGCCTGCACACTGGCAAGCGGTGCATTTCCGGCACGCTCGCCCAGACCGTTAATCGTGGTGTGCAACCCCTTGCAACTACTCAACACAGCCGCCAACACATTGCTCACGGCAAGGTCATAGTCATTGTGCGCGTGGAAGTCGAAATGCGCGTGGGGATAGCGTTTCACCATTTTCCGCATGAACTCGATGACTTGCAACGGGTTCAATATTCCCAACGTATCGGGTAGCATATAGCGCTGTATGCTCGTATGGATTAGTGCATCCATCAATTGGAAGACATACTCCGGCGAATCTTTCATGCCGTTACTCCAGTCTTCCAGATAGATATTCACTTCCATATCCTGCTCATTGGCATAGTTCACAACGGTGAGTATATCTTCGATATGCTCTTCGGGGGTCTTTTTCAACTGGTACGTGCAATGCTTCAACGAGCCTTTGCACAACAGATTGATGACCCGGCAACCGGTAGCGTGTATCCAGTCTACCGACGTGCGACCGTCTACAAAACCGAGTACTTCCACCTTCGGCAACAGATTGCGACGGGCAGCCCAGTCGCATATCATCTTCACCGCATCAAATTCTCCTTCGGAAACCCGTGCAGAAGCTACTTCCACCCGGTCTACTTTCAATTCTTCCAGTAACAAACGGGCAATCATCAGCTTCTCATGGGGCACAAAGGAAACTCCGCTGGTTTGTTCACCGTCGCGGAGTGTAGTGTCCATGATTTCTATCTTCGGATGATTATGCTTCATTTTTCTTCTCCCAAAGTTCTATCTTATCTTTGTTTTCTACCAGAAAGTCAATGTCGTCCAAGCCGTTCATCAGGCAAAGTTTCTTGTAGGCATTGATTTCAAAATGTTCACTCTTGCCCGTAGCCTTATTGGTAATGGTCTGTTCGGGCAAGTTCACTTCTACTTCCATCTTCGGATTGGCAGCGATAGACTCGAAGAGTTCTTTCAGGAAAGGCTCGCTGACTACCACCGGAAGCACGAAATTATTCAGTTCGTTGTTCTTGTGAATGTCGGCAAAGAAACTGCTGACTACCACACGGAAGCCATAATCGGCAATGGCCCACGCTGCGTGCTCACGGCTACTGCCCGAACCGAAGTTCTTGCCTGCCACAAGGATTTGCCCTCCATAAGTAGGGTCGTTCAATACGAAAGAGCCTATTTTATTACCTTGCTTGTCGTAACGCCAGTCACGAAACAAGTTCTCTCCGAAGCCTTCTTTCGTTGTGGCTTTCAGGAAACGTGCGGGAATTATCTGGTCAGTATCTACATCCTCCAACGGGAGAGGTACACATGTACTGGTTATGATGTTGAATTTCTGTTTCATCGTTTCTATAGTTTAAGTATCATTTAATCATTTCTCTCGGGTCAGTAATTACTCCCGTCACCGCTGCTGCCGCAGCTACCAGCGGACTGGCAAGCAACGTGCGTGAACCCGGTCCCTGACGTCCTTCAAAGTTACGGTTACTCGTGGATACCGCATACTTGCCTGCCGGCACTTTATCATCGTTCATCGCTAAACAAGCGGAACATCCCGGCTGACGGATAGCAAAACCTGCTTCTTCCAGCACCTTGTCCAGCCCTTCCTCACGAATTTGTTCGTCTACCATCCATGAACCCGGCACCAACCAAGCCACTACATTCTCCGCTTTCTTGTGTCCCTTCACCAGGGAAGCGAAAGCGCGGAAATCCTCGATACGACCGTTTGTGCAGGCACCCAGAAATACGTAATCAATCTTTTTGCCCAACAACGACTCGCCCGGTTGGAAACCCATGTAGTCCATAGACTTCATGAAAGAAGCCTTTGCTGCTTCACCCATATCTTCGGTGGTCGGGATATGCTGCGTGATGCCCATACCCATACCCGGATTTGTACCGTATGTAATCATCGGCTCAATATCTGCTGCATCAAAACGGACTTCCTTATCGAATACGGCATTCTCATCGCTCTTCAACGTCTTCCAGTAAGCCAGGGCCTTATCCCATGCTTCACCTTGCGGAGCATATTCGCGTCCCTTGATATACTCAAAAGTTTTTTCATCCGGAGCTACCATACCACCACGCGCACCCATTTCTATACTCAGGTTGCACAAAGTCAGTCGTCCTTCCATTGACAAGCCGCGAACAGCTTCACCGGCATATTCCACAAAGTATCCCGTGGCACCGCTGGTCGTCATCTTCGACATCATATACAGTGCGAGATCTTTTGCCGTCACACCCTTGCCTAGTTTACCGTCTACCGTAATCCG
Organism: Bacteroides sp.; assembly: GCA_021203515.1. GTDB lineage: Bacteria > Bacteroidota > Bacteroidia > Bacteroidales > Bacteroidaceae > Bacteroides. Next base: position 42,378 of record JAJQAY010000143.1, read on the forward strand.
CATCGTCTTCGGACGTGTCTGGAGAATACATTGCGAAGCCATTACCGTTTCTACCTCGCTCGTACCGATACCGAATGCGACTGCTCCCATGGCACCATGAGTAGAAGTATGCGAGTCGCCGCACACAATCGTCATGCCCGGCAAAGTCAGTCCGCGTTCCGGACCTACCACATGGATAATACCGTTTTTCTTATTCAGCATACCGAAATGCATCAGGCCGAAATCACTCGCATTCTTAGCCAATGTATCCACCTGCGTTTTTGAGATGGGGTCTTCAATCGGTTTATCCTGGTCGTGCGTCGGCGTGTTATGGTCTGGCATACAGAAAATCTTCTCCGGACGGAAACATTTAATTCCGCGTTCACGCAATCCGGCAAATGCTTGCGGACTGGTTACTTCATGGCAATAAAGCCTATCAATATAAAGCTGTGTGGGACCGTCTTCCACTTTTTGTACCACGTGGGCATCCCAAATTTTATCAAATAATGTATTCATATTTTTTAGTTGTTAGTTACAAGCTACGAGCGACAAGAACCTTTCGGTATCTTATATACATAACTTGTAAACCATTAATCTTAATTACTAAATCTCATCACTCGTAACTCGTTACTTGTTACTTGTAGCTATTTAAACTTATTGATACAATCGATATAGGCTTCCACCGATGCGGCAATAATATCAGTATTGGCCCCGAAACCGTAATAGATGCGGTTATCATATTCCACCTGCATATGTACCTTACCCATATCATCGCTACCCTTGCTGATAGCCTGGATGGTAAACTCTTTCAGCGTCATGTGGCGGTCGATAATCTTCTTCAAAGCGCTGATGGCAGCATCTACCGGACCATTTCCGCTGGCAGCAGCTTCAAACTTCTCACCGGCAATATTAAGACCGATACTTGCTACCGAACGAACTCCAACCCCACTGGTCACTTGCAAGTATTCCAGCTTAATGCGGTGGTTTTGTGTACGTTCCGCGCCCGCCAATACAAGTATATCATCTTCACTGATATCTTTCTTCTTATCGGCGAGTTTCAGGAATTCCTCATAAACCTGATCCAGTCTCTCCTGCTCCAATGTCACGCCCAATGCATGCAAGCGGCTTTTCAAAGCAGCACGTCCGCTGCGGGCAGTCAATACGATAGAGTTGTCATCAATTCCTACATCATGCGGGTCGATGATTTCGTAGGTCTGTATATTCTTCAATACACCGTCCTGATGAATACCCGATGAGTGTGCAAAAGCATTACGTCCTACAATCGCCTTATTGGGTTGCACCGGCATGTTCATCAAGCTGGAAACCATACGGCTTGTCGGATAAATCTTCTGTGTATTGATATTGGTTTCGATTTCAATGTCCTTATGGCACTTGATAATCATTGCGATTTCTTCGAGAGAAGTATTTCCGGCACGTTCACCAATACCATTAATCGTTACCTCCACCTGACGGGCACCGTTCAAGACACCTGCCATCGTATTAGCTGTAGCCATACCCAAGTCATTGTGACAGTGAGTGGAAATGATGGCATTATGAACACCATTCACATACTCCATCAGATATTTAATCTTCTCACCATATTCCGAAGGTAAGCAATATCCCGTCGTATCAGGGATATTCACCACCGTAGCACCGGCTTTGATAACAGCTTCCACCACACGAGCCAGATATTCATTATCCGTACGTCCTGCATCCTCGGCATAGAACTCTACATCATCAACAAATCTGCGGGCGTACTTCACAGCAGCTACTGCACGCTCTATAATCTCCTCACGATTGGAATTGAATTTATATTTGATATGTGAATCGGAAGTACCGATACCAGTATGGATACGCTTATGCTTGGCATATTGCAGTGCTTCGGCAGCTACATCAATATCCTTCTGCACGGCACGTGTCAAGGCGCAAACCGTAGGCCAAGTCACTACTTTTGATATTTCAATCACTGAGTTATAGTCTCCCGGACTCGAAATAGGAAATCCCGCTTCAATCACATCCGCACCTAGTGCTTCCAGTTGCTTGGCTACTTGAATTTTCTCTACTGTATTCAATTGGCATCCCGGAACCTGCTCACCATCGCGGAGCGTTGTGTCGAAAATAAATAATTTGTCACTCATTGCTTTAGTATATTTATGATTTATATTCCATAAAAAAACCTTTCACACAGGGAAGCGAGAAAGGTTTTAGTATATTGTTATATCTTACATATATTTACGCACAGCACTCACTTCCACTAAACTTTGCCAGTAGAATAATAATACCACACAGTAGAATATATGTAAAGTTCTGGATCATCTTACTTTTTGTTTTTAACGATGCAAAGGTAGAGATAATTTCGTACCATGCAAACAAATTCGTTACTTTTTTCAGCAAAAAAGCATCATTTTATAAGTAAGCGTTCGCTTCTCACTTGAATATATAACAAAAAAAGGTGTGCTTCGTGCACGCCTTCTCCCTTATTACTCAGTTTAATACAGGTTTCGGATTACTTCTTTGCGCATTCCTTATCGCAAGCCTTCTTCTCACAAGCAACTTTATCACAAGCCTTGTCACAGTTAGTACCATCACATGCAGCTTGGCAAGCGGTAGAATCAGTAGCTTGACAACATGTCTTTACAGAATCACATTGTTCGATTGTTGCAGCACAACAAGAGTCTGCAGCCATTCAGTAGAACCAGCGGCCTTTTTGTTACCACAAGATGTCACAGCGAAAGAAAATGCCACCGCTACAGCAGCGAATAAAACTTTAGTTTTCATACTTTTAATTTGCTTTAAACGTTGATAAAATTAGTTTGGCAAAGATAAGAAAAGTTGACGAGAATAACAAATGAAATATAAACCGACGCGCAATATAGTCAAACCCTCAACAGATTACACGGATTTACAAAAACAAAAGCCCCACATCTTTCGACATGGAGGCTTCCTCTAAAACGGCGACTACCTACTCTCCCACTGTTACGCAGTACCATCG